>JBBSDR010000208.1:0-8350 GCA_038240465.1 Gemmatales bacterium | reverse complement strand
TGGGGTCTGGCGCTCGCCCGGCCCAAGCCTAAGTGCGGGGCGGCAACCGCCTTCCGGGGGATTCTTGCACCACCGGGCGGCAGCTGCCACCCGGTTGATGCTGCCGCACGTTCGAGGCATTTGCGGCGGGGATTGCCGGTGCGCCGCGCCAACAGCAGGTTGCGCGCGGCTGGATCGACAAGGAATCAGGGCCGCATCCTGCGATTCCGCCTGGAGCCGTGGCGAGAAGCGCCACGATCAGCGCATCGACCCGAGCCAAGCATCCGCCACTGACTCATCGCAGCGGCCATGACATCAGCAGCCGTTCCGCGCCTTGGCCACGACGAGGGCATGCAGCCGGTGATCTGGTTGCTGACGGCTGCGGCTCAAGCAGCGCTGTGATCACAGCAGATACGAGATCGGCCACTTCGATCTCTCGCCTGCGGCTGAACAACCGCAGCCACGCGGCCTCGATGCAGAACTGCTCTCGATAGCCGGTGGCTGGCGGCTGGCGCGGAGGGCGACGGATGAAACAGAATGCTAGGCGGCTGGCTTCTGGGTCTCATCGATGTCGCCGCACGGCTACTCCGCAGCAGGCTGCGGAGAGCCAGCGTGAAGAAGTTCTGCTCGGTCCTGCCAGTCGAAGAGGGACGGACTGTCTGAGGTCTGGACCGCAGCAGTCTGGAAAGCCGACGCAGGAGTCTGGCGACTTTGCTCCTGCCGCTCTAATTGCTGAAGGATCTCGGGGGTCTGCCTCACCCAGCTCAGCCACGATTTGCACTCCGGGCAGCG
Source organism: Gemmatales bacterium (assembly GCA_038240465.1). Taxonomy (GTDB): domain Bacteria; phylum Planctomycetota; class Planctomycetia; order Gemmatales; family Gemmataceae; genus JBBRIK01. Next base: position 7,579 of record JBBSDR010000208.1, on the reverse strand, counting down.
TGCCTCCAGGTGCAAGCCGCAATTGTATGGCCTCCTGGTGAGAGTGGGGGTAACCGCACGCATGCACCTCTTGCAGTTGATAGTCATCGGACTCCTCCATGAATAGTGGTACTCGGTCACCCATGTTGATTTGACCGATCATTACAATCAGAAAGACGGCACGAGAGAGGCAACTGTTCGTCAGACACGAAAAAAAACTTTGAGAGTGCGCTCCTCAAGGCTGTCGGTCCGATGAACGAAGGCAGGCATCGCCTGCGTTTCAATAGGAGGCGTGCTGCTCGCAGCGGCGCTGGGAGAGTGCGGTAACGCCGTTGCACCTGTCTCTCGGTCGGGCCGCAGACCACATGGCGGGCCGCGGCGCTTCGGAGACAATCAGACTCGGTGGACTCTCGTGGGGCGCGGAAACGTCGCCAGGGCTGCAACACGCCGGCCACGGAGGACTACGCTGCGGGCGACGCAGCGGCGGTTACAGTCGCCCCGAAAGACACCCGGCCTGGAGATGCTTCATCGTCGCGCTCGGGGCCGTCGGTATCCGTTTCCCTGGCGAGTGAGGCCGTGTACTCGTTGAGCGCGAAGCTGAACACGCCCTGGCCGTCTGCCGGTCGGGTCGTCCCATCATCTTGCACGCCGTGGATCTCCTCATAGGCCGGAAGAGCGGCTGGGTCGGCCACGGTTGCGGGGGAGACGAGTTCCGTCAGTGTCCAGCGCGTCTTGTTGCCCCGGCCTTGGCGAAGAACGAAACCAAGCGACTCAAGGCGTGAGAGGTGTCGGCGCACCACTTCATAGCTCAGGCCGAGTCTATCTGCGATAGCGGAGGTGGGGATTGCCGATCCGAGGCGAAGTTCAAGCACGGTCCCTATAATAGATACAAGAGTAGATACATGAGAGGATATAGGGAGACCGTCGCTACTCTGGCTCGGATCGGCAACACATTGATGCTCATTGCGCAGTGCATCCAGGAGTGGAAGCATGCCCTTGGGAACATCCACGCCCCCGCCGCTCGTCTCGCACAGTGTCCACCCACCCTTCTGACCGACTTGCCGGACAACCCCACATTCAGCCAATCGTGTTAGCCACGACCGCACCGTTCGGTCAGATTTGCACAGCACTGCCGCGAGCCTGCGAGTCGAGACCGGATCGACAGGACGCGGAGTGTTGACCGCCAACTTCTCTCGCGCCACTGCTTGCAGTTCCGAAACCAACGCACCAAGAACCTTCTCGGCATCCTGGGCCAGGCCACTCTTGGCGCGAAAACACATCGGCAGTTCGAGGCGGTCATCAGCCAGGATCACGACTGGACATCGCAGGCACCCAACCATCTCCTGGAGGACCTCTCGGGTGATCTTGCAAGCAACCTCCTGCCAGCGTGGTTGCGTATAGCCGTGGCCGCAGACCCGCATGGGCTGGCCGTTCGCGCCAAGACCCTCCCATTCGATTTCACCCCACCCTGGCGGCACCTTGGCCGCCGGATCGTGTGCCTGGATTAGGCGCTTGAATACGGCCACGGGATGAAGTCTCGGTCCGCCGAGGCCCAGGATGATGTCGCACTCACGCAGGAGGGCTGCCTCGTGGCTATACCAGGGCGCGAACACGACGCGGACTTGCTGTTCGATCGACCACCCCTCGCGCGTCATTTGACGACTCAGCCGCTTCAGCAGCCGTTGGTTCCCCACGACGCCGACAGTACCTTTATGCTCGTGGAGCATAAGCCTGACGCGATCAAGGAGGAGACGGGGGCTGCTACGAGCCGTGACGGTCTGGAAGTGTTGGGTGATTCGCCCCCAGGGCGTGGCCGGAGGAGGAACAGGAGCCGGCTCCCAGGTCACCTCCGTGCCACTTGAGAGTGTCCAAGCGTCTGAAGGGCCGAGGTCCACGACGACGGCTTTCTCCGGGAAGCGGCGGAGGTGCCTCACAGCCACGAGATGGCCTCCGACTTCAGGATCTCTATCTCGGCACGCTCCATGGCCCTCCGGATCGGCAAACGCGAGAAACCCTGCCGGCAGTACGAACAGCGACTCCAGTTCGCCGGTTGCAGCCGCCAGGATCACCCGCGTGACTCCGGCAGCGGGACGGCAAGAGGAATCCTGCAAAATCGTCCAGAGTTGGCTCGCCCAATCGTAGTCCGGCTTGATCTGGAGAAGATCCTCTGGTCTTGGCAGACGTATTTCGACAACATCGTTTCCGTCCAGGGCCACCTCGATTTGGTGGGCCAGCTCGTGAACCCAGCCCCAGAAGGTTTTCGCAGGGCAGCGCATCTCGATCGAGGCGAAAATCTCCGGGATCCACATTGCAGCCCACTTGAGTGTGTGGAGTCCCGTGTTGAATCGACAGGGGTATTTGCGATAGCCTGAATCGCGCTCCACATGGACATTCTGAGTGGGATGAAGCACGTCTACAGGGCTTGCATAGACGAAGAGCGCAGCATCGCGATGGCCAAGTCGCTCGGCCGGGTCAATGGACGCCCTCGTCCCGGTCACGATGAGGTGCGGCGCTGCCTCGGCCTCAGCACGCATTTTCATGTAGTCGCAAATGAAACTCCCTTCACGATGAGGACAGCTTTGGCAGAGGATCATGGTCACGGGCAAACCGACGGCCTCCACGTTCGCTGCCACTGACCAGCGCAAACAAGTATCCTTGCACAGTTTTGGATAGGCGCGGGCCTCCAGCCTGTTCTCCGTGAACGCCTTGACGGTGGATCGGTTGGTCGCGTGGGTTGACACAATCGTCAGAGACTGGGGGAGACCGGCTCGCGCAACGGCCTTTGCTGCCACCAACTCCTGGCGGCAGCTAACCCCCAGGACGTGATGACCGGGGCGGTTCAGCAGCGTGGTTACAGCCGCGACACATTCTTCTTCAAGGTCATCGAGATCGGCGCGCCGAAGCAGCAGAGGTGCGAGCTGCTCTGGCAGGGGAGCCTCTTCAGTGGTTGAAGGCATCGCGGCGGAATCGGCCAGTTCCGGAACGGTAGCTTGTTCAGTCGCCTGCCCTGGTGCTGTCAGTTCCTGCACTGAGGCGTCAGCCCTTGGCAAACAGGGGCCGCTCCCTGCGCCGTCTGAGGTCGCGTCTGCCTGCGCAGCAACGACGCCCGCCTCCATCCCCACCGCCGTGGCGCTGGATGAGGATGTAGGCGACGGATCCGGGATCTCATTGCCAACTGGCATGTCGCACAGTTCCCGGAACTGCTCGTCTGAGCATTCTGGGAGTTGGCCTCGCCGTGAAGCCCATCGTTCCCCGCCGGAGGCCAGGGCCTTGCGAATTGTCTGCTCGCGATACGAGTCGCGGTTCCACTTGTCCCGGTACAGCCCAGACCTGCGGAAGAGACGGTCGATCTGCGCGACATCCTGCGACCAGAAGGCCAGGATGAAACACAACGCCTGGTCGGCATGGGAGTGTGACTCGTACCCGGACAGGTCGCCCTGCCAGAGGCCCAGGAACCTGCTGCCGTTCTTCGCTCTACTGGCTTTGTGGATGATCTCCTCGTCGCCCAGCGCCGCGCCTGCGCCAACTCGCGTCGTCGTGGAATCTGACGATGATTCGGCGTCGCTGGAGTTCTCGAACGGCGTGCCTTCCTGCTCGGCCTGGCTATGCTTCAGTGCAAATTCAGGCTGCGCCTTACCGCAACCACCATGCGACTTGATCTCGACCGGCGCGGCGAACGGGCGGAAAAATTCGAGCGGATAGCGCCGGGCCGCGTCGCACTCGATGAGCTGGCAGGGTTTCGGCTCCTTGCCGTTCCGCTCATTCTTCCGGTTCATCGTCGCCGGCAGCCGCAGGACACGAGCGAGATCCGTGGTGTGATCGCCGCCAATCCTCTCCTGCACGCCCTTCAGGATCGCCTCGAATTCCTTGGCCTTCGGACTGAGCAACGGCAACCGATCCAGCCGTTTGCCCTCCTCGTCGATCGAGTATGGCGTCTGCTTTCCAGACTTGAGCTTCGCGCCGATCTCACGCACCACCGGGGGCGGGTCGCCAGCGTCGTCGATCAGGAATGGCTCTACCAGACGCCAGTAAAGGTGAACGCCATTCCCGCTGCTGACGATGATCGTGGGCCGAGGCAGCCCTGCATCCTCGCAGCGGCGAAGCGCCTCCTCCGGCGTGCAGTAGTCCAGGTCAGCCCACAGACACCGGACGACACGGATCTGGAAGGAGTGATCCCAGGTGAGGCGCTGATCGTTCACCTGGCGCGGCCGTCGCACCCGAGGGCAGACCCCGAAAAACAGATTTGCTCGTTCATGTTCGGCGGCGTCGCAGTCTGTCTTCCACAGGAGTACCGAGCCAGCCATGTGGCGAGCAGTCCTATGGCGAACCCGATCAAAGATGATCCGACTTCGCTTTTCTGGTCTTTTCTCGGCGTCCTTGGGCTGTTCCTCCCAGGTCTCCACTGGGCGGTTCAGGATCAGGTCGTCAGGCTCGTACATTGCGACGATGAACCGCTGGAGATCAAAGGCCGGTGCGATGCTGACGTGGTAGACTGTTTCCCCGCGCGGCACGCTGCGGGCCGTGAACTGGTCTCGCTGGCGGACACAGGCAACGAGATCGTCCAGTCGCTTGCATCCGCCGTCTACCCCCCAGCAGCGTGAGCATGGGCAGGAGGGGGAGCTTACGCTCCAGCCCTTGTCGCTCAAGGCTGGAGCGCTTAGTTCTGGCCGGTGGTTAAACGTGAGATCGGTGACCTTGCAGTCATCGTACAGTTCGTGCATGATGAGTCTCCTTGCCGCCGCCCCCTGCGGGTGGTGCCGAAACAGGGGCGGTGGGTAACTCGGGCTGTGTGTTTTGGAGGGCCTTGGGAATACGATCCCGAGGCCCTCCGTGTTATGGGGTGGCGAGAATCAACGGGTCCTGACGCTGAGAGGCTGTGGAGGCATCGTCGAGATACCCGGCCGTGCGTAGCGCGGCCTCAACTCCCGGCAGGTCAGCAACGGACACGACGCGATAGGGGCCGACACGAGCTGGCTCGTCGAGCAAGCCTCGCTCATACAGGCGGCGGACCTTCCAGATTGGCAGACCATAGCGGCGACCCAGATCGCCGAGCGTCAGTAGGACCTGTTCCACATTGTCTCCTTCAGTGAGTGAGCTAACTGACTCGGGCAGCAGAGTAGCGCGCCGGGGGTGCGGCACCAAGTGGAGTTTTGACAGCCGCAGCGCCAGCGCTATGCGAGGTCATTGGTGGTGGCGCAGCCGCCCCCATCAAAGGGACTTCATGGCCTCGGTTGCAGCTTCGTCTTCCAGCGCCAGATGAAGCGCCCTGTCCCAGCGAGGGACATCCTTCACTGCTTCGTTATCTAGCCGCCAGATGCCGGCGTAGGAGATGTTGGACGCCTTCCCCTTGGTGCCATCCTGCCGCTCGAACTCACGGTGGCCGATCTCGACGATCACCTGCCGCCCCACGGCGTCGCACCAGTTACCTTGCACGCGGCCCTTGGCGAGGTCCTCGTCCGTGATGAGACCGAGGCGGTAAAGGAAAAGCAGGACACGCTTGTTATTCAGCTTGGTGAGGTAAAGCCTTTCCACGACCTGCCGCCCCTTCGCGTTGGAGTTCGTCCCCCCAAGGATGGTGAAGGTGAGTTTAACGACATCCTTGTCGTTGACCTTGCCGGACTCAACGGCGTCCACGCAGACATGGAACCGACCTATCAGTTCCGCTTCGTCACGGTCCGGCCACTCAGGTTTGTCATCATTGCCCTCGGACCCAAAGGGCTGAATAGACTCGTCCGACATCGCATCCTCCTTGACATCGAGGGGATCAGATTGCGCCTTCTCGTTGCTCCTGCTTGGCGGCCGTGCTGGTCGCCACTAGAGATAGAAGACGCCAGGATTCGCGCTTTATACTGGCTGATTCCCAGATTTTTTTTGAGCGTTCGTTCTCTTGCACTGAATGTGATGCGCACAACTTCCGGCAAGAGAGGAGGTTACAGCGTTCATTTTACGAAAACTACAGGGTGAATACTGCTTGCCCCGTCCTGAAAAGAGCAGCCACTTTGGGTGGCCTCTTTTCAGAACGGGGTGCCTCTCTGCTTCAGCAAACTGCTCTGGCATTGGCCGATGGCGCTTGGGGTCAACCCGTCGCCCTTGCTCGACCAACGTGATGACCGCAAGCCGCCACCACGACGGCCACTGCGACGGCCTGGCCGACGCCGCTGACGACGAGGATGGATCAGCGCCTGTGGTGCCGCTGCCGGCTGCTGGCTGCCCGCTGCCGCCGCGCTCATGATTGGTCCGCGCGGGGGCGATTCACGCTCCAGCGCCAGCCGTCCGCCGATGCGCGGTCTTGGGCGCTTGTGGTGCAACTTCGACTACCATCTGTTCCCATCGACTTCGGCGACAAGATCACGCCGGTCACGCGCCAGCAGCCGGTCGCGATCAAGCGCATCTCCGAAGGCTTGAGCAAGACGAGAGAGCAGAAGCGACGGCAGATTCGACTTCGGCCAGCATCGTTCGGATCGACTCCGCATGGTTTTCCAGATCGCGGACGATGTCCAGCCAGCGGTCAGGATTCGAGCATTCGCTGTCGCTTCCCTGGATGCGGTCCAGAGCGAATAAGACCTCAGAAAAACTGCGGACAGGCGAAGCGCCAAGCACCAGCCAGTGGAGCGGCGGAAGGAGGTTGGCCTTTCCCAAACGCAGCGCGCGACCGAGGAGCATGTCGCCAGTCATGCCTGTCGGCGCTCGCGGAAAGGGGCGTGGCAGGGTCAGCCCAGATCGCTGCTCACTCGCGTCGAGAGTTGTGTCCAGGACTTCTTCATATGCGACAGCGGTTGCGGCCACGGCCTGGCGGAGCTGTTTCAGCTCGCTGAGGGGACGGCGGGCAAGAAGGAGCTGGTCAATGCAGGTGGTCATGAGGATGGTTTCCTGGAGGTCGGATGCTGGGCATCGAAGCCGGGCATAGGGAGAAGACGCCAAAATGGAGCAACAGGACTGGCTGAGGGTCCCGAACGTCGGGAGTCGGCCAGCTTGCCCCGTGCGCGAATCTTGCTCATGCCTAAAGATTAAAGACGCCAGATTTCTGACTTTGTTCGTCCACTTCGGAAATCGAGCGCTCCAGGAGCAGCGCCCTGGACTCCGCGATGGCCAGGGCGACGGCTTGGCCGACGCCGCTGGCGACCGGAGGAGGGATCAGCGCCCGTGGTGCTGTTGCTGGCTGCCGGTTGTCGGCGCGCTCATGACTGGTCCTCGCGGGGCGATTCACGCTCCAGCACCAGGCGTCCGCCGATGCGCGGTCTGGGCGCTTGAGGTACATCTCTGACCAGCACCTTTTCCCAGCGACTGGGGTGACGAGGTCACGCCGGTCACGCGCCAGCAGCCAATCTGTTCGGAAATGGGGATTCGTTAGTTGAGGTGGCGCTCAGAGGTGGCGCTTGGGTTGATCTGCGCGTAGGAGTGGGATAGATCAAACAGCGTGCCGGTCGGAAGCAACCGACGAGGTGAAGCAGGAGAAGGTATCGGCGGCGTTCCGCCAGGCAGTTCTCAGCTACTGACCTTGGATCATGATTGCAGGGCAATAGCCGTGAGGATCGGCAGTCGCGCAACTACCTCCGATTGTACCTCCGAAAATCGTCATTTCGGGAGATGGCCTTGCGCA
>JBBSDR010000207.1:0-8350 GCA_038240465.1 Gemmatales bacterium | reverse complement strand
TGGGTGTTGGTGAACGAAGTTGGGAGACTCGGTGAGAAAACGAAAAAACCCCGCTGGACTTCCCTTGCAGGTCGCACAGCGGGGCCGGAACAGAGAAGAGGCCGTACTGACAGTTTCAGTTTCACAAAATGGGCGAAGAAAGTCAAGGAGAAAAAGTAGCCACTTCCTCAATTTTTTCATTTGATCGGTGATCACTCGTCTAGTACACGAGCAAGGAAGCGAGAGCGCACGCTGAAAAACCCGGCCTCTCATCGCTCTGGGAATGAGCTATCGCGAAGGATTTCTTCACTTCCTGGGCAGGACCTGGGTCAGCGCCTTGACGATCGCTTTGGTCCTGTCCTCGTTCAGTTCCCCTTTCTTGAGGGGGAAATTGGCCGTCACGTCCTCAGACTCGCCGTAAACCACCACGGTCAGATCGGCTTCCCTGGCGACTCGATACCTCGGCGGACCGGCCGGCTTGGTGGTGCAGAGAACGACATGCTTCAGTTTCTCGCTGGCGGCCAGGTCCTGGAGTTTCTGTTTCATCCCGGCGTCGTCGCTGCAAAACACGACAAAGACGCCGAGCCTTTCCGCTTTCTTTTTGCGCGCCGACGCTTCGTCGAGCTGCTTGTCGATGGTCTTGACCAGACCGGTCAAGGGACCGCTGACTTCGCGGGCGAAAATCAGAGCGGTCAAGTCGTAGCCGTCCACTCAGACCGGACAGCACTTCTGGCCGGCATGGATCCCGTTCACGAACAGCGTCCCGAAACCGCCGGGGACTCCCTCGCCGACCTGCGGGCCGGACTTCAGGTCATCCGCGGCCAGTGTACTGCCAGCGAGCAGGGCGACAGCCAGGGACAGGGTCGATCGAAGCCTCATCGCGGCACCTCCCGTTCAATGAGAAATGGTCTTGCTCGGCGCATCGTCTGTCTCGACCGATGGCATCAGCAAGAGGGTCCTATCTGATTGATCGAGAGAGGGCCGGCCGAGACGACAGGGATTTCCTGTGATTGTCATGCTCCAGGGGGGAACCGAGGGCCTTTTGGCCTTCGGCTTCCTAGCGGGCGCGACGGCCCTGGTTGGGGACGAATCGTGACGCTCATGACGACTCCGACTGTCGCCGTGCGATCCGCTCTTGCAAGGCCCTTCGTCGCTCGGTCCAGAACTCTGGCGTCACCTCGACTGCGGGTCCGCTGTCCAGTCCCCGGACAAGTTCCGCCTCGATCTCACGCCAACGTTGTTCCACCTCTTCCCGGGGAACGGCGGCAGGATCGCGATGAGCAGCGAGGCACTGGCGCAGCCAGGAATCCAGATCGACCTGACTCACCTCCTCGGGATCGATCGCCAGAATGGCCGCGAGGACGTACTCCTCCACACTGCTCAGGCCGGCACGCCTGGCTCGCTCCTCCAGCAACTCACGAACCTCCTCGGGCAAAGTGATCTGCATGGACTCTTCCTCCTCTCACCAAACTGTATCCCTGCTCCGGATGCCCTGTCAACTGCTGGACCTTTTTCAGCGTCAGGGATGTTCGGTCGCAAACGCGCGGCCCGGGGAGAACGAGATTGCTCCCGTATGCCGGCGCTCTGTACCATGTCAAGAGTGTCGAAAGGGCTTCTTGTACTTTCTCTCAGGGACCGATGCCAGTGACGACCAAGCGGCGATTCGTCGAGGAACTGATCGACGGCGAGAACCTCGATGAGGTCTACCTGGCCACCGAGAAACAACTGCGCGCCAATCGCAACGGCAATCTCTATCTGCAGATAATGCTGCGCGACCGTACCGGGGCCATCGGCGCTCGGCTCTGGAACGTCACCGAAGCCCAGGGACGCACGTTCGAGGAGGGCGAGTTCGTTCACGCCCGCGGCAAGGTCCAGCTCTTCCAGGGTTCACTCCAGGTCATCCTCAACTCGCTGGAGCGCGTCGCTCCGGATCGCGTCGAACTGGCCGACTTCCTGCCGCACACCGACAAGGACGTCGGCAAACTGTTGCAGCAGTTGCGCTCCATCCTCATGAAGGTGAGCAATCATCACCTGCGCGCTTTGGCCGAGTGCTTCCTCATGGATCAGGCGTTCCTGCGCGACTTTTGCAGAGCGCCGGCGGGAGTCCGCAACCATCACGCCTACGTCGGCGGACTGCTCGAACACGTCGTCAACATGCTCGACGCCGCCGAGCGCCTGGCACCGCTGTATCCCAAGATCGATCGCGACATGCTGCTGATGGGCGTGTTCGTCCACGACATCGGCAAGATTCGCGAGCTGAGCTACGATCGGGTCTTCGGCTACACCGACGAGGGCCAACTGGTCGGCCACATCGTCGTGGGCGTCGAGATGCTCAACGACAAGGTACGGCAAGTGCCGGACCTGACGAGCGAACCTTTTCCGGCCGAGCTGCTCCTTCGATTGAAACATCTGATCGTCAGCCATCATGGCACACTGGAGTTCGGCAGTCCGCGTCTGCCGATGACTCCCGAGGCGATTGCCTTGCACCATCTCGACAACCTCGACGCCAAGGTGCACACATTCGTTCGCGACATCGAAGAGGACCGGGGCAACGTGACGGCGTGGACGCCGTTCAGCCCATCGATGCAGCGCCGGCTGTTCAAGGGATTGCGCGGCGAACCCGGGCCGGCAGACGCGGAATAGGGAAGCAGCATGAGCGATCTAGCGGAACAAATCCTGGCCGGCATCGCGAAGAAGAGCTATCGCCCGCTCAAGCCCAAGGCGTTGGCGCGAAAGCTCAACATTCCGGCCTCCCTCTACGGCGACTTCCGCCAGACCCTGCGCGACCTCGGACGACAGGGCCGGCTCGTCATCGGCAAGGACCATACCGTCCGGCCCGCGTCCGGCCTCGGCACCATCGCCGGCACTTTTCACAAGACGTCGTCCGGCACCGGCTATGTGCGTCCCAACACCATTGAGGGACGCGGGGCCGAGATCCGCATCCGCGAAGCCGATTCGCTCGACGCCTCCACCGGCGACAAGGTCCTCGTCCGCCTGACTCGGATGCCGAAAGGCGGCGACCGCGTTCCCACCGGCCGGGTCGTCGAGGTGCTGGAGCGGGCCACACGCCAGTTCGTCGGCACCTATCACGAGCGCGACGGCGTGGGACTCGTCCGTGTCGATGGCACCGTGTTCTCGCACAGCATCGGCGTCGGCGATCCCGGGGCCAAGGGCGCCAAGACGGGCGACAAGGTCGTCTTCGAGATGCTGCGCTTCCCGACGCCGGAAGACCGCGGCGAGGGCGTCCTCATCGAGGTGCTGGGACCGCAGGGGCAGCCCGGCGTCGATATGCTGTCGATCATCCGCGCCTTTGGCTTGCCCGACGAGTTTCCCGAGACAGTCAAGGAAGAAGCGCGACAGACAGCGGCCCGATTCCGCGACGACGATTTCCTGGGACGACAGGACTTCACGTCCGAACTGATCGTCACCATCGATCCGGCCGACGCGCGCGATCACGACGACGCCGTGTCGCTGACGCGCGATGAGAAGACAGGCCACTGGCTGCTCGGCGTCCACATCGCCGACGTCAGTCATTTCGCGCCGCTGGGCAGCGAGCTGGACCGCGAGGCCAGGCGCCGCGGCACCAGCGTCTACCTGCCGCAGCGTGTGCTGCCGATGTTTCCCGAGTTGCTGTCGAATGGCCTGGCCAGCTTGCAAGAGGGCAAGGTCCGCTACGTCAAGAGCGTTCACATCGAGTACACGCCCCAGGGCCAAAAGGTCTCGGCTCGCTTTGCCAACGGCGTCATCCGCGTGAGCAAACGGTTTACCTACGAACAGGTGATGGCGATCCTCGACAACGCGGAAAACAACAAGGAGAACGCCGGCTGCGATCCCGACATCCTCGCCATGCTGTTGCGGATGCGCGAACTGGCGCTAATGCTGCTGGCGCGACGGCGGAAGGCGGGAGCGCTCGAACTGGACATGCCCGAAGTCGATCTGGAGTACGATGGGCAAGGGCGAGTGTCCGGCGCGCACTTCGCGAAGCACGATCTGAGCCATCAGATCATCGAGGAGTTCATGCTGGCGGCCAACGAGTCGGTCGCGCAGCACCTGGCGAGTCTCGACGTCGCGTTTCTCCGCCGCATCCATCCGCCGCCGGAGCCGAACAAGCTGGAGGCTTTCGCCGACTTTGCGCGCGGTCTTGGCTATACGGTCGATCTGCACCGCGATCGCTTTGGCCTTCAGAACGTCCTCGCCAAGTCGAGCGGCAAACCCGATGCCTACGCCGTTCACTACGCCCTGCTGCGATCGCTCAAACAGGCGGTTTACAGCCCCAACACCGATAGCCATTACGCCCTGGCGATCGACGACTACTGTCACTTCACCTCGCCGATTCGTCGCTATCCCGATCTGACGGTCCATCGATTGTTGCAGCAGTTCCTGGAGCGCAACAAGGTCGGCAGCGATCCCGTCGAACTGGCGGCGCTGGGCGAGCATTGCAGCAAGATGGAGCGCCGCGCCGACGTGGCCGAGCGCGAGTTGATCAAGTTGAAACTGCTGACTTACATGAGCGAGCGAATCGGTCAGGAGCTGGAGGTAATCATCAGCGGCGTGGCGGACCATGGCTTCTTCGCCCAGGGCGAAATGCTGCCCGTGGAGGGACTGGTTCACGTCAGCACATTGACGGACGATTACTACTATTACGAGGAACACACGCACAGTCTGATCGGCCGGCGCTCGAACCGGCGTTTTCGGCTTGGCGATCGCGTGCGTGTGATTGTCGTCCGCGTCGATTTGCAGCGGCGGCAGATGGATTTCCGCGTCGTGCCGCCGAAGAAGAAAAAACGCGACGGCTAACCTCGGAACTCTGCGTCAGGGACCACGCTGATAGAGGCTCCGCAACGCCTCGTCCTGTCTGTCGGCCTCGGCGTCGAGACCCCGGCGACGCAACTCGTCGGCCAGACGCAACCGCAGCGAGGCATCGTGCGGATCGAGTGAAACGGCGGTTCGCAGCAACTCCAGCCCCTCCTCGTCGAGACCCTGGCGCAGGCGAATCGCCGCCAGGCTGGCCGTGGCGACAGCGGAGCGCGGGTCCAGTTCCAGGGCGCGGCGGGCGGTCTGCTCCGCCTCGTCCAAGCGTTTTTCCTCGGCCAGCACCTCGGCGAGAACGGCCAACGCCTCGACATACTCCGGGCTGATCTTCAGCGCCTCGCGCAGCCAGCGCTCGGCTTCGTCGAGGCGTTTCTGCTGCCGTCGGGCGAGGCCGAGCAGATAGTAGGCCAGCTCGTGGTCCGGCTTTAGAGCGATGGCGCGTTCCAGGTGTTCCACCGCTTCGGCAGTGCGGCCACGATCCAGTAGCGCCGCGGCCAGAGTGTGACGGCAGACGAAGTTGTCGTCCGTCACAGCGGCAGTGTGTTCCCACAGCGTCACACTGTCACGCCAGTATGGGATTTGCCGCGTCGTGACGGCCACACAGAGAGATAGAAGACAGGTCGCCAGGATCGCGGCGGCGAGGCGGCGGCGCGTGCCGATCAGGTCGGCCATTCCCCAGACCGCGAGTACGAACAGGCCGATGGAGGGGACGTACACGAAACGGTCCGCACGTCCCTGCCAGCCCGCTTGCAGGATGCCCGAGACGGGAGCGAGCGAGATCGCATACCACAGCCAGCCGGCCAGCAGATACGGGGCGCGGCGGCGAAGACGAAAGGCCGTCATCGTCAGGGCGAGCAGCAACGATGCCGCGAGGAGCGGTTGCCAGAACGGCAGATCGTTTCCCGGATGCGGATAGAAGACCGCCAGCGGATAGGGCCAGAGCAGCATCCGCAAGTAGACGACATAACACACGAGGGCATTGCCAAGGCGCGCGTACAGCGAGAACTCGTCGAGCGAGCGCACTGCCGTTCCGTGACGCTGGGTCACAATCGTCAGCACCCCGGCGGCGAAGGCGAGCAGGATCAGCGGGGCCTTCTCGAGGACGAGACGGCGCGGCCCGAGCGCGCCGCGGTTCAGCGGCCAGAAGTCGAGGACGAGCAGCACGACCGGGAGCGTCACCAGCATCGGCTTGGCCATCAGCCCCAGGACGAAGCAGAGGACGACGAGCAGATAGCGGCCCAGGCCGGGACGGTTCGCGTAGCCGGTGTAGGCTAACAGCGCCAGCACCAGGAAGAACGTCGAGAGGACGTCCTTGCGTTCGGTCACCCAGGCGACCGACTCGACCTGGATCGGATGGACCGCGAAGAAGGCGGCGACGGCCAGGGATCGGCCAGGGGCCGCCGTCATCCGGCAAAGAGTGAGAAAGAGCAACGCGGCCGTCGCCGCATGAAGCAGGATGTTTGTGCGATGATAGCCGGACGGGTTCAAACCGGAGAAGTGAAAATCGATCAGATACGAGAGCCAGGTCAGCGGAATCCAGTAGCCGCCCTGGATTGTCGTGAATGCGCGCTCGACTCCCACGCCGCTCAGGCCATCGAACAGGATGGGATTGTTCTGGACGTACAGCGGATCGTCGAAGTTGACGAAGTCGCACGCCAGCGCCGGGCGAAACACAAAGAGCGTCGCCACGAATAGCAGGGCGGCCAGGGCCAGACGTTGGCGAGGGGAATCGACAGTCACGGCGGCGCGGGGAAAGAGGAGGAATAGTGGATCTCGCAGATGACGAAACGTTCGTCATCCTCATCCTGGTAGACGCGCACAAACAGGCCGGGATGCTGCTGATCGAGCAGCTTCACCACGGCGCGAAACCCCTCTTCGCCGTGAAAATTCGGCGTCAGCACCAGGAACCGGGGGCGATAGTGAGCAAATCCGCGCAGCATGGCCTCGGCCATTTCCTCACGCGGATACTCGTAGCCATAAAAGAGAGACAGCGGCGGACAGACAATCGGATAGTACGCCTTGCGTCCGGTATAGAGATAGACGAGCGGATCGGCCCCGGCGGCCACGACGTCACCACGATCGCTGTGCGACTGCAACCAGGCGAGCAGACGTTTCGCGGCGGGCCAGGAATGGCGCTTCGCGCCCTCTTCGGGATTGGGTGAGTTGTCCAGATGGCGCAGTCGAATCACGCGAATCGTGTCGAGGGCGGTGGCGCTGACGGCGACGACAAGGACGACACGAGCCAGGATGGGCCAGAGACGTTTGAGGACGGCCAGCCTGCCGGGCAGCAAGAGGGCGCGGAGCAGATAGCCCATGAGGAAGGGCGTCATCGGCACGACAAACCGATGCGGCGCCCAGGGCCAGACGCAGACAAGGACAAGATAGGCGGCCAGGATGGTGGCCAGCAAGCGCCCTTTGCGGATGTCCCACAGCAGCATGGCCAGGGCCGCGAACCCCGGCGGAGTCATCAGCAGCAGCCAGATCGTGTCGTGGCCATGCTCGAGGAGGACGTTCGCCAGGCCGTCGAAGAGAGCGCCGCTGATGCAGGTGACGATCCAGAGCAGGTTCTGCGTGACGACCTCCAACAGGGCCGGCAATCCGAACGAAGCCCACCAGCCGACGTAATCGGTGTAGTAGCCCTGGACGGGGTCTTTCTTGCACTCGTTGGCTGAGGCCAGGCTCCACAGCAACCAGGGCAACGTCGCCAAAACCGCCCCGACGACGGCCCCGCGCCAGCGCTTGCCGTGCTGCCACAGAAGCAGCAGGGCGAGCGGGATAAACAGCAGGCCAATGCTGCGACACAGAAAGGGCAACGACAGCAGGATGCCGCCGAGGAAGTCGTTGCCGGGCCGGGATTCAGGAGAGCGAACCGCTGTTTCGAGCCACCAGAGCATGGCCACCAGCAGCAGGCCGAAGAGCATCTCCGACATCAGGACGATCGAGTAGAAGAGGAACGACCTGTTGACCACACAGATCAGGCAAGCGCTGAAGGCCAGACTCCGGCTCAGATGGCCGAAGCGCACCAGGTAGAGGAACGCGCTCGCCACGAAGGCAGCGCCGGAGAGCATGGAGAACCCCAGGAGCAACGGCAAGTTCGCGGGGAAATCGGGCCAAAGCTTCCAGAGCAGCGCCAGACAGGCGGAGTAGAACGGCGGATATTTCGTTTGCAGTGGCTCGCCGGGCAAGTTCGTCAGCCGATAGCCATCCCCCTCGGCAAGGGCCTTCGCCGAGACGACATAGATGGCGTCATCGTGACATTGGCCGCAAACTTCGGTGTGGACGCGACAGGCAGCGGCGGCGAGGAGAATGCCAGCCAGAAGGAGGGCGGCCAGGGCATCGCGGCGCTGGAGCGGAACGAGGCCGGGAAAGGGATTGGCCGGGTCGCTCATCGACAGACAATACCTCTCACGCATTCGCCGAAGCGGACGCGGAATGGGGGAGTGGTTCCGGACAAGTCTAGCTTATCTTCGCGCCGCAAGGCGAAAGGCGACCGGCAAGAGGTGAACTACCCGGTGGGACAGGCGTCTCGCCTGTCCGGACAGGCGAGACGCCTGTCCCA
>JBBSDR010000206.1:0-8381 GCA_038240465.1 Gemmatales bacterium | reverse complement strand
CCGGTGATGTATTCGACGATCAGGTCCTGCCACATTGGCAGGCCGAGCGAGGCGGTGACGACCGCGGCCACGATGATCCCCGTCGCGTCGCCTGCGACGCAGTGGATCGTCGAGCCAATGCCCTGCTTCCACAGCGGCTCGACGAACGCCTCGTCCGCCTCATCGACATGCTGACGCCGATCGAGGACCTCGGCGTCATCGCCAAGTCGATCGGCGGCTGCATCGACTCGCGCGGCCATGTCCTCGACATGGCCAGCCGCGATCTCGCCCTGGTCCGCCAAAAACTCGCCGCCCTCGACGAACGGGTGCAGGACCAGATCAAGAAACTCCTCCGCGATCCGCAACTTCGCGCCATTCTCCGCTATCCCAACGCGACTGTCTCCGGCGATCATTACGTCCTGCCGGTCCCGGTCAATCATCGCCACAGAATCCCCGGCGTCGTCCATCGCACCAGCAGCACGGGCGAGACGCTCTTCGTCGAGCCGGCCGCCGTGGCCAAGCTCAGCGCTGAGCGGGCGCTCCTCAAGGCGGAGGAGGAACGCGAGGTCAAACGGGTGCTGCGGAAGCTGACGGCCGACGTCGCCAAGGTGGCCAAACCGCTGAGTTTCGCCATCGAGATCATGGCCCGGCTCGACCTGGTGACGGCCAAAGCGAAGTACGCTCTCGACTATCGGATGTATCCGCCGGATGTGAACGACGAAGGACGACTCTGGCTGAGACAGGCACGCCACCCGCTGCTCGAACATCTCTTCCGCACCGAAACCCGCGACACGAAACGTGAAGTCGTTCCCATCGACGTCCGCCTCGGCTCGCCCTTCAACCTGCTAATCATCACGGGACCGAACACCGGCGGCAAGACCGTCTGCCTCAAGACGACGGGCCTGTTATGTCTAATGGCCCAGGCCGGCTTGCACATTCCCGCCGGCGAGGGCAGCAGCGTCCCGGTGTTTCATCACATCCTGGCCGACATCGGCGACGAACAGAGCCTCGAACAATCGCTCAGCACCTTCAGCTCGCACATCTCGCGGATTGCCTTCATCCTGAAAACAGCCGATGCCCAGAGCCTGGTCCTTCTCGACGAGATGGGCGCCGGCACCGATCCGACAGAGGGAGCCGCCCTGGGACGGGCGATCCTCGACACTCTCGACGAGATGGGCTGCCGGGCGATGGTGACGACCCACCTTGGCGACCTGAAGACCTATGCGTTCAACAACGAGCGCGCCGAGAATGCCGCGGTCGAGTTCGACATCGAGACGCTGCGGCCGACGTATCGACTGCACATCGGCCAGTTCGGCATGAGCAATGCGCTGAAGATCGCCCGCCGGCTAAAGCTGCCGCCCGAGTTGCTCCGGCGCGCGCGCCGCTACCTGAGACGCCGTCAGAAGCGCGCGCCGGAAATGGCCCAGTTGCAGCAGTTGCGCGAGCAGGCCGAGAAGGCGCGCGACGATGCCCTGAAGGCCCAGCACGAGGCCCAGCAGCAGACAGAGGAACTGCGCATGAAGGCCGAGGAAGTGGAGCGAGCCGGGCTAGCGGCAGCGGCGCTGCGCGAGGCCCGCACGCGGTTGCAGCCGAGGGACCGGGTGCGAGTGCCGAAGTTCGCCGACGTCGGTGCGATCGTCCGCATCGATCACAAGAAGAATATCGCGGTGGTCAGTCTGGGGCTGGGCAAGTGGGAGATGCCGCTGGATGAGGTGTTTCCCATCGAGAGCGAGTGATCAGCGTTTCTTCATTTCCAGGGTGAACACGGGCAGATCGAAGCCATTGATCGTCATGCCAAGGCGGAAGGAGCGTCCGAAGACCTCCGACTTCAGCCAGCCATTGCGTCCTTGCACCGGCTCGAACCCTTTGGCGGCGCGTCTGAGAATATCGAAGCGAATCACCTGGCCGCGCGGATCGACGAGCCAGTATTCCCTCACTCCCGCCTTCCAGTACAACTCGGGCAAAATGACGGTATCTTTCTGAATCGAGGACGTGCTGATTACTTCGAGGACCATGTCAGGAGAACCGACGAGTTCGGCGGTAGCGCCGCCGCGGTTGATCTGGAGACGTTGACGTTGAAGTGTTTCCGTGGAGGCAAACAGGGCATCCGATTCGTTGGACAGGCCGGCTTCGGGATGCGTGAGGCGCATCCCATCCCCAAACACATGCCCCGCATTGGTTTTGGTGACGAAAGTATCGAGGACATTGCAGATTTTCACTTTCGCCTTGTTGTGGATCACCGTCTCCATACTCGCCTCGATCCAGAGTTTGCCTTGTAAATAGGCAATCCGTCCACGATCGGGAAAGTCTTCCCTGTGCGCCCAGCGGCGAAAGGAGTCGAGATCCACAACCCAATCCGGCACTTCGATCGTTTCCTCGATGATGATGGGAAGCATTTGGCCACTCCTCTCCGAGGAACGACAATCCGCCGAGACTGATGCTAACGACATCCCCTCCGCGCGTCCAGCGCAGTCCAATTCGCCGCGTCTCGAGCGAGGAAGACAGAAATGATTCAGCCCGCAGTTGGTGGGGAAGGCTTCCCGGCGGCGAAATAACGGGGTGCCGCTTGCGGCTTGGCGGGCGTGAGCGGGCGGTCCGCCCGCCAGGCCGCAAGCGGCGAAGAACTCTCAGATTTCCGCCAGCCGTTCCTTCGAGTCGCCGAAACGGTCCAGACGCACGCCCATCTTGTCCATCAGCGACAGGTACAGACTGCACATCTTCCGGTTTGGTTTGTTGAGGTAATCGAGGACGCGGCCCGTGCGGATCTGGCCGCCGCCGCTGCCGAGCAGCACCACCGGCAACTGGTTCGCCTCGTGGTTGCCAGTCATCATGCTGGACAGGAACAGGATCATCGAGTTGTCCAGCAGCGTCCGCTCGCCTTCCTGCACCTTGTCCATCTTTTCAGCGATGTAGGCCACCTGCTGAGTGAAGAACCGGTTCACCTTCAGCCAGTCGCCTCCATCGGTGTGCGACAGCAGATGGTGGATCATGTAGTCCACCTTCAAGTGCGGGAACCGCAGCGACGAGTGATCGTTGTTCAACTTCAGCGTGCAGACCCGCGTGGTATCGGTGCGGAACGCCAGCACCAGAATGTCGCACATCAGCCGCATGTGCTGGTCGATGTCCTGCGGAATGCCGTCGGCGGGACGCTGCATGTCGGGCTTGCCCAGGGTGGGCCGCCAGCCTTGCAGACGACGATCCTTGCCCGCGCGTTCGATCTGCTGCTCCACCTCCCGCACCGAGGAGAGATACTCGTCCAGGCGGCGCTGGTCGGAGTGGCTGATGCGGTTGCGCAGGCTGCCGGCTTCTTCGAGGACGGCGTCCAGCACGCTCTTGTCGGCCCGGCCGGCTTCATCGCGGAAGAGGCGGTCGAAAGCCAGGGCCGGATACACTTCCAGCGGCGCCGGCGTTGTCGGCGAACTCCACGACAGGTGCGAACTGTAAATCATCGAATAGTTCTTGTGCAGCGCCGCGATCGACTGCTCGCAGCCCAGGACCAGGCTCGGCACCTTGGTGTCGTCCCGGAAGCGCTGGGCGACGACCTGATCCATGCTCGTGCCTGAGCGAATCTCACCGCCGCTGGCCAGGTGCGCGCCCGTCAGCAGGTTGCCGGTCTGACAACTGTGGATACCGCCGTAGAGGGCTTCCTGGTTGTACAGGCCGCGCAGCGAAATCATCTTCTGGCGGAACGGCCGGAGCGGTTCGAGGACCTTGCCCAGCTCCATCTTGTCGCCTTCGCCCCTGGCCCACCATTCCTTGCTGTGGAAGCCGTTGCCGGAGAACAGGCAGGCGAAGCGCACCGGCGGCTCCGCGGCGCGATCCTTCGGCTTCTCTCCCCAGACCGCCGCCGATTCCAGCCACGGCAGCGCCATCGTCACGCCGACGCCGCGCAGGAATGTCCGGCGCGAGACAGGACCAGGTAGAGATGCCTTTCGATCGGTCATGGTGAGTTCTCGTGGGTCCGGTCATTCGTGGGAGGCGAAGTCGCTGCCGCGGATCAAACGGAACTGCGGACTTCGCACAATCGCCAGCACGGCGGCGGACAGCCGGCCATCGTTTTTGTTCAACTCCGAGACAATGTCGTCGATCAGCGACTGATCCGACAGCGTGACGGCCCTTCCCAGAGCATAACCCAGAAGTTTCCGGGAGAACAGCCTCACGATGACATCTTTCTTTTTCGTCATCAAGTACGAGCGCAAGCCGTCGATGCCCTCGAACGCCGTCCCGTCCTTGAGTTTGACTCCGGCATCGAGCGCCAGCCCGCCGAGGTCCTTCGCGCGCAGCCGGCCAATCGGGTCGTAGCGCTCCAGGGCGAAACCGAACGGATCGATGCGCTGATGGCAGACGGCACATTCCGGCAGCCTCGTGTGCTTCTCGACCAACTGACGCATCGTCAGGCCGTCGTTGCCCTTCTCTTCCTCGGGCAGGCGCGGCACATTCGCGGGAGGACGGGGCAGCTTCTCGCCCAGCAGCGTCTCCACAACCCAGTTGCCGCGCAGCACCGGACTGGTTCGCGAGGCGCCCGACTCCTTGGCCTGCACGCTCGCCAGCCCGAGAATGCCGCCCCGGCCATACTTCCTCACGCCCTCGACACGCCGCCATTGCGGCCCGCTGACGCCGGGGACGCCGTAATGTTTCGCCAGCGACTCGTTGAGGAAGGTGTAATCGGCATCGAGGATACTGGTCACTGGCCGGTCGTTCTGGAACAGGTCCTGGAAGAACAGGATCGATTCCTCGTAGATCGCCTTGCGGAGTGCGGAGTCGAAGGTCGGGAACAGGTGCTCGTTTTTCTCCTTGAGTTCGTCGAAGCCGCAGACGTGAATCCACTGCGTGCCGAACTCGATCGCCAGCGCTCGCACACGCTCGTCTTTCAACATCCGCGCCGTCTGGGCCTCGAACACTTTCGGGTCGCGCAACCTCCCCGCCGCAGCGGTTTGACGCAATTCGTCATCCGGCAGGGTGGACCAGAGGAAGTAGCTGAGCCGGCTGGCAAGCTCATGGTCGTTGACGGGGCGCGGTTCTTTTCCCGGAGGCGGTTCCTCGACGCGGAAGAGAAAGCCAGGCGAGACCAGCACCCGCGCCAGCACGGTCCGGAACGCTTCCTCGTGGGACATCTTCTTCTTCCGCAGTAATTCGTACAGCCCCAGGAGTTCGGCCTTTTCCCGGTCTTGCAGCGGCCGGCGATACGCTCGCTCTGCGAAGCCGGTAAGCATCTCCAATTGTTTCGGGGCTGCTGCTTCGACGTCTTTCTCGAACTCCTCGGCGCGTTTGCGGAAGGGTTCGCGCTGGCCCTCGAAATAGGCCAGGAGTTCCTTCGGCTGGTCCTGAGTCACGAAGCCGATGAAGAGCGGCAAGTTCTTGTGTTCGGTCGTCGGCCACTGGGTGATGAAGCGATGCTCCTCCCAGAGCCGGTCGAGCCGGCGCCTCTGCTCGGCGCCGAGGAACAGGCGGATGAGGTGTTCATCCTCGCGGTGATAGAGCTTCAGACAGACCACTTCGTCGTCGGGGATAATCCGCGGATAGCAGATGAACGGCGGGAAGCAGCGGCGGAATTCGGCGATTCCCTGGAGCAACTGCTTGTGGGCCGTGCTGCCCGGTGCGGCCACCAGCGGCGTTTTGCCGTCCCACGGCGCATTGGCGACAGGCGGCGCAGTCAGCACCTGGAACTGCACGACCCGGTCCGCCCCGGCTTGATCCAATTTGCCTTCGACGACGAACTCACGGCCGCGGAACAGCGCTGCCGGCAGCCGCACTTCGATTGCCGCGTTCGCCGGAACGACCAGGCTCGCCTCCTCGACGGGCTTGCCCAGCGGATGACGGCCAAAGCGTCCGCGGTCCAGACCATAACTGGTTGTTCGCGGACTAGCTTTCCCCAGCCGCGACAGATCGATCCCCTGCAGGAGGGGACTATCCGGCGCCACCAGGTTGTCATAGAGGATGCGGTCGGGGTGTTTCTCGCGGGTCGGCCGAGAGCCTGTCAGCAGCGTCCGTACCTGTTCGGCGAGTTTGCCGGCCTCGGTGCGGCGTGCCGGATCGGCGGCCGCCTCGCGCCACTGGCCCAGGACGGAGTCGAGAGGGATGGCCGGACCTGAAGCGGCTTTTCCGGCGGGCCGCGACGGTCCCTTGACGAAACTCCAGACCTCCTTGTTGCCGAGACGGTCAGCATGAGGATTGCCATCGTGGATGTTGTCGGCCACGTCGCCGGCCAGGTCCCAAATCCGGCCCGGCTTGTCGATTTCGCTGATGGTCAAGCCGATCTCGGTGAGGTCGCACACATGATTGCCATCGCGGGCATCAATGGCCAAAAGCACAACGTCTCCTCGGGCAACCTTGAGAGTCCGGAGCCGGCTCTGAGTTTCGCCGCCGACGTCGATGAGACCGTCCGCATGCACGGCCGCCCGCTCCTTCTGACGGTGTTCGATCCACCAGGCGACGCCATTACCGCAGGCCGGGTGCGCATGAGCGATTCGGGCGGTGACGCGAACGGTCCCTTCCAGCGGGCTTTTCCAGACGGCCGCCACGAACTGCGTCGGCGTCGGATGAACGGTGACCCGGTGCGGCGACACTCTGCCGGGGATATGCTCGGTCTTATCCGAGGCATTCGTCATGATGATCGGCAATTCGGTGCCCTTGCGCCGCCAGCCGTTGATCGCCGGCTTCTGTTCGTTCTTCGGCGCTTTCTCGTCGAGCAAATCCAGGGCGACGGCCGGCACCACTCTGCCTGCTTCTTGCGACTCCGCTGGAGTCTGGCCGACTGGTTTGACGGCCAGCACGTCGATCCAGCGTTTGAGGAAGGCTGCGTCCAACTCGTGTTTCTTGACGAGGTCGTTTACCGACAGTTTCCGGTCGTTGGCCAACTCGACTGCCGCGGCGAGGTACTTCGCGGTGTTTGCGAAAACGGCCTGATACTCGGCCTCGAACGCCGGTCCGAACTGAGAATAATCGCGCAGCAGCAGCGACGGTTTACCCGCGCCTTCAAAACGAGGCCGCTGCCAGACGACGAGGCCGGGTTCTCCAACTGTGGGGAACTCGCGGGCCACAAGGTACAGCGTGACCTCACTCTGTCCCGGCACCGGTTTGAAGGGCAGCTTCAGCGCTTGCATCTCGGCTGCGCCAGGGTCATTCGCGACTTGCCGGACGGTGTTCCCATAGCGATAGCTGCCGATGGGAACGAACTTCCACAACAACCCCTGCCAGGCGGAAACCTCGGCCACAAGCGCGGCGACATCCTTCTCCGTCGCCGCACGCCAGCGAGAACGAAGCCGATCCAGCACCCAGGAAGAATCCTTGTCCGTCAGGGTTCGCCACAGGAACGCGAGATACTGGCGATTGAGCTTCTCCTTTGCCGCCACGGTCTCCAGCGTGACCTTCCCGGAGATCAACTCTTCACGGTGGCGAATCGTCGCCAGCAAGTAAGGCTGGAGAGGCAATCGGCCATCGCTGGAGTATTCCGCGTAGAACCGGCGCAACCGGGCCACGCTTTCGTCGGTCCAGTCGCGGCGCGTTTTCGCCGGAGAAAAGCGAACGCCATCCGGCAGCAGGACCGCGTGATCGGCAATGTCCTTGGCCGCGTTGAGGTACTTGTTCAGCAGCGTCGGCGACACGTCCGACAGCGACTCGGCGGCATTGGTGAACCCTTCGCCGGCGGCGCCATCCGCGGGAAACTCGCGCGCCGGCTGCAGATCCACGCCGGTCAGGTCGCGGATCGTGTTGTTGTACTCGGCGTTGCTGAGCCGGCGCAACGGCACCCGTCCGGGGTCGCCGGCACGCGCCCGCGCTTCCGCATCCAGGAACCCGCGCGTCCAGGCGATCAGTTTCTTTCGCTCCTCGGCCGTCGGCTGCGGCTTGCTTTTGGGCGGCATCTCTCTCGCTTCGAGCATCTCGATCAGCGTCTGCCACGGCTTGACGTCCTTGCGCACCTGTTCGAGCGACGCGAACCGCTCCAGGTCCAGGCTGCCCTTCTTGAGCTTGGTCGAGTGGCAATCGAGGCAATATTTCTTGACGAGCGGCTGAATGATAGCGGTGTAGTCGTTGGGCGGAGCGGCTTGCGGGTCCGTGGCCGCGCTGCCCGGATCGCGGAGGGTGAAGACGAGAAGGACCAACCCCAGGCCGACGGCACCCCAGCGCAAGCACCTTGTCAAACGCGGTTTCCTGTTGCTCATGGGGTCTTTCTCACGGGGACGTTCGGCAGGCTCAGAAGCAGTTTCAAGATGGGCGAGCGGGGGGCATAAGCCCCTTGTTCGCCGGCTTTGAAGTCGCGCTCCTGAAGAGAATGGCCACAAAAAGCACAAAAAGTCACGAAGAGGAAGAGCGAAGAATAGTCGACAGCAACCGATCCTCAAACAAACTCTCTCCTTGCGTTTCCTTTTTGTGACTTCTCGTGTTTTTTGTGGCTATTACCT
>JBBSDR010000205.1:0-8387 GCA_038240465.1 Gemmatales bacterium | reverse complement strand
GACCAACCAGTAGCGGATGCCGACCCCGACGACAGGATTGAGACGCACAACCTGGGAAAGCTCACCTTTCGCTCCGCGCGCCATCTCAGCGGCAAGCCTTTTCGGGTGTCGTTCGTCGTGGACAATCTGCCCCACGACTTCAACGCCGAGACCATGTACGACGCCGAGGGCTTGCTCGGCCCGTCACCGTTCACGGTGCGTCCGGTTCGGCCGAGGCGCTGACGCTGGCGAGTGCAAGATCGGCCAGCGTGTCGAGGTCGAGGGTATGCTGCGGACGCGGATCGTGCCTGGGCGGCTTATCGACCGCCAGCGATTCGAGCCGGTGTGCGAGATCGAGGTGAGGGAGGCCAGGGAGTCCAGCCCGTGCGGAAGTGCGAGGGCGAGGCCATCCAGCACCGTTGGCCGGATTGGAGATCGTTGCAGGCAACTCCACTCCTGACCGCCTGCCGGCGAGCAATCAGTTCGGGATGCTCTGCCAGCACATGCACCAGCACGCTCTTTCCGGCGCGAATCGCGTCCTTGATGGCCCACGCATGATGAGCATGAACAACAGCCCGGTAAAGCGCCTCCGGGTCGCCTCTCTCCGCCTGCCACTTCTGGTGCCTCGGCAGGTAGTTTCTCGCCGCGTTCCGGATCGGCTTCGCCAACTCCTCGGCATGCTCGGCCAGCGCCTGCCCCTGTCGCTGCCACGCCTCGTGATCCATGTCCTACTGGACGCTCTGCTTCCACAAATCCTCATGCGAGGTCGTCATCGCGTCCTTGAAGCTGCCACGATAATGACCAGGCCCAGGCGGAGCCTTGCCGCCGAAGGCGTGCGCGTCGGCCGTCCTGCTTGCCTCGCGGTACTTCCTCATGTCCTCGCGATAGTCCGTGGCGAAGTGCGGCGACGCCTCGTACTCGTCGAGCGTCATCTCGTGAGCCGGCGCAAACCTACCATGCTCGTCGTGGTGCGTGTTGTTCATGCTGGCCGACTTGTCGCCAGCCTCCTCGATGGGTTCGCCCCAGGCGTTCAGCAGCGGCTTCCTGGCCTTCGGCTTCGCTGCCTTCTTGGGCTTGGCGGCCTTGTCAGCCTTGACCACCTTCTCGGCCAGGTAAGCGGCCAGCGCCTTCATGCTCTGGCTGTCGTCGCTGAGATCGAAGTCGCCGCTGTTGTCGAAACCCTTCTTCTTCCATTCCGCCGCGACGCCCGGCATGGCCAGCAGCTCGCCAGTCGTCTTCGCGTTTCGGAAAGGCTCGGCCAGCCGCTGACGCCGTTCGTCGCCCTCGATCCTGGCGTCGAAGCCCAGCCGTGGCCAGGCGTAGAAGCCGTTGGCGTTGTTCTTCGAGTTGTACTCGGGGCTGCCCTTTGGTGCGCCGACTGCGCCGACGTGAATGGATTTGATCCCCAGCCGCCGCGCGGCGGCCACGATGCCGACGATGGAGCGGGTCGCCTCGCCCTGCTTCCGCTTGCCGACTGTGAACTCATCAAGCGTCATGACCGGCTCGCCGGCCTTGTTCGTGGTCAGGGTGATGCCTGTGAGACGACCATTGTCGTGTGACGACAGGTTGATCGAGGCTCGCTGTGAGCTATTCGCCGGATAGGAATTCGGGTACGGCGGCTCCACTCCAGGCCGCCAGCCGCCCAGTGCCATCAGGTCCACGACAGAGATGCCGGGAACGATGACTCGGGCCACATCCATGACCTTCTGCGCCGCCTGCGATTTGTAGGCGTGCGACGTGGCGAACTCACCATCGCTGGGCAGCGGCTCGGGCCACAGGCCGAGCGACTTCGCCGATTACTCGATTGAATCATGAGCAGAAAACCTACCATTAGTATCATGATTATGATTCAGATGTATCTTGATCTCCTGGTCTTCTGGCCGGCGTGGGGAATCCCCATCGCGGACATCTATGGTCGTGTACAGAGATGATCTCTGTGCGCCTCCAGCAGTCTTCGACAAGTGGCCTCTGCCTGCCAGGGTCGCTCGATAACGTCAATTGAACTGACGCCATCAATGGCGTCCAGTTGGCCTGACGCCATCGGGAGCGATCTAATTATCGCCGTTTCCGACCATTCCAACAAACCCGATCTCACCGGCCACATCCCAGAATCACAAAAAGGCCGCGCCAAGGCTCGACAACATCAGGACGCAGCCAAAGACATCGTTTTCACTGAGTTATCGCCTTTTAGGGGTTATTCTGTGATTCTGGAGGCATATCGGGACACAATCCGGACATGCCAAACCCAGACCACGCCTCCATCGACGGCTCAACGTACAGTGATGTTTTCTTCTGCGCAGTGATTAAGTCATTGTTAAGTAATTCTTGAGCCATTTAAGTCCTGGATGCTCATATAGTTGTAACTTATTACTTATTTACTACTACTACTAACTACTACTACTATAAGAGAAGAGGGCCTCCACCAGAGAAGTAGACAAAGGAGGTCTACTATCTAAGGCTCCAGGTTAGGCTCTCTTCTATATGTGTCTGAATCGTCAAAATGCCAAGTAATTGAGTGTTTGAAGGTTAAGTCCTTGCAGGCTCTTGAGTTCCAATTACTAGAACCGCCGAGTCATTGGCTCAATTACTTGAGCGGTTGACCACCAGCGAAGTAACCTCGACGGCTCAACGTGCATCCGTGAGCCGTCTCGACAACCTTTGCAATTGATTTTGAGGTTACTCCGGAGGTTACTCCGCCAACCACTAAACAATCTCAACCTGAATGGCTAACTCCAAGAGGTTAGCCCGCGATCCAGCCTAAACCACTGCGAGGGGTGCGCCAGAGTGCGTTGAGCCGACATCTACGCCGGCTGACGGCCCAGGTTCAAGGTCAAGAACCGCTCAGGCGAAGTAACCTCAAAATCAATTGAAATCAGGTCGGGCAATCCCGCGACTGCCCCTGGCGGCGATGCTCATGCACACCAGTCGCCGCCGCGCAGTGCTGACGCGAACCACTCTCGCTGGCTGGCGTCATGGTGTTGCCTCCGTTCACCCCGACTTCTCGGTCACTGGCCTTGCGCACGGCTGGGTCGCAACCAAGGAGATAGTGGACTGAACGAGCCACTGACGTTGGCGTAGCGATCGCTGGCGCACAGCGACCAGAGCATGCCGCCCGGACGCTCGGCCGTTGGACGCAGGCCGCGACAGCCGAGGAAGCGGTCGCCGTAGTGGAGCCGTGAACCTGTCCAGCGTTGCGAACTCATTGTCGGTGACGCAACCGCCAGAACCCAGGCCACGCAGAGCGCCCAGTTTGCCACCCAGCCCCCCCCGCAAACTTTTTTTTCCGAGCGGGGGGTATATTTCCCCTTCTCATGACGTTTTAAGTGTAGCGAGCAGCGTTGGTGGCCATCGTGCCGTTAAGTTAAGATCGACTGCCACGAACAAAACAACGACCGCTCGTGGCCGGGATGGTCCCGGCCGCAGAGCAACATCGATAGGAGGTCGAACATGAATCTTGTGACAGTGCCATTCAACGGTGATGTGATCGAGGCCATCTCGGCGGACGACAGGGTCTGGGTCAGCGTGCGGCGCGTCTGCGAGGCGCTGAGGATCTGCCCCGATGGACAACGAGTCAAACTCAGGGAGAAGGAATGGGCGTGTACAGAGATCATCTCTGTACACGACATGAGTGGTAGACTACAGGAGCTTTTCGTGATCGACCTGGAGAGCCTGCCGATGTGGCTGGCCACGATCGAGACTACCCGCGTCCCTGAGGAGGTCAGGCCCGTACTGGTTCAATACCAGAAGCAAGCGGCCAAGGTGCTGCGCGACCACTTCTTTGGCCGCCTAGCGGCAACCGGGGGCTTGCCCGCCGAACTGCTGAAGGCCATCGCCGCGATTCCCGAGGTGACCGAGGAGGTCCGGCTCCTGCGAGATGCTGTTCAGCGGATTCCGCAGGCCATTGCCGAGGCCAGGGTCAGAACACGCAAGTCCCGGACCGCCATTGCGGACCTGGGGCGGACTCGCGCGGGATCTGATCTACTGAGCGCCATCCTGAGCGCTGGCATCGACCCTGCCGATGGTCTGACAACGGTGGAGCAGTTGCTGTCGGATCGCGACCTTTATGCCGACCGGCAGGCTGACCTGGAGCGGCGCGGGTTAGTCCTGACATTC
This sequence comes from Gemmatales bacterium, assembly GCA_038240465.1. GTDB lineage: Bacteria > Planctomycetota > Planctomycetia > Gemmatales > Gemmataceae > JBBRIK01. Next base: position 4,295 of record JBBSDR010000205.1, on the reverse strand, counting down.
GGGGGTCCAGGGCGGCGGTGTCTCCGCAGTTGGGATCGTCGGCGGCTGTTTTTGCACGCTGAGACAATCCAGAAGAAGCTGCTGGCCGGGACTCCATGGACCGAGGTGCCAACACAAGACTGCGAGAAACTGCTGATGTCCCTGACCGGGGCTGAGAGGGCGCAGCGATCAATCGTCTGCATCCGGACATGGGGCGTCGAACTGCCACCCCCAAAGGGGTTGATCCCGGCTGTCCTGACGGAAGGAGTGGCCAGCGCGGCAGAGGAGTTGTCGTCCGTGCCGGCGTAGGCGTGGCTGCCAAGGTGGTCGGCCAGTGCCGCTCAAGCAGAGGCAGGCCGACCGCCAGCCACGCGATCTCTCCGTTCGCCACGGCTCCAGTGGCCCCGCTCCTTCAGTGTTCATGCCGGTGGTGGATGTCGGGGTAGTGAGGATGGATGTGCAGCAAAGGGGCGTGCCGGTGGGTATGACTATGTGGTTCCCCCAGCGGAGCAGTGGGACCATGCTCATGCTGGTGATGTTCGTCATGGGTGTGGAGGTGGTCATGCTCCATCGCTTCATGCTGATGTTCATGTTCATGCCGCTCGGTCAGGTGCAGCCAGACGCCCGCCGCCATCAACATCGCCGCGAGGCCGAAGGTGATGCTCAACGATTCCTGGAACAGAACCAGTGAAACGGCCGCTCCCACAAACGGAGCCAGCGAGAAGTACGCCCCTGTGCGTGCCGTTCCCAGATGGCGCAGGGCAAGGACGAACAACACCAGGCTCACCCCATAACCCAGCAGTCCGACGCCAGCCGTTGCCGCGACGATCCAGAACCCCGGCATGCTTGCGCCGGCCACGAGCGCGACGGTCAAGTTGACCGCACCAGCCACCAGTCCTTTCGCCGCCGCGATGTGGAGCGGGTTGCCGGCCGACACCTTGCGCGTGAGGTTATTGTCGATGGCCCACGCCAGGCACGCTCCAGCGATGGCCAGCGGCCCCCACGGCATCCCGGCCTCGGGCCGTTCCGTCCAAGACAGCAGGATCCCTCCGGCAGTGATGGCGGCCATGCCCACGGCAATGCGCCGGTCAAAATTCTCCTTGAAAACGACCCACGCCAGCACCGCCATCAGTACGCCTTCCAGGTTGAGCAGCAGGGAGGCGGTTGAAGAGGGAGTCGCGGCCAGGCCCAGCATCAGCAGTACCGGCCCGACGACTCCACCGGCGAGGATGGCCCCGGCGAGCCAGGGAAGGTCCGCTCGCCGCAGCCGGGCCTCTTTCGCGGGCTTGGTGCCGGCCCTGGATCGCAGCCAGCCCCACACGGTCAGGCCGCATCCCGAACCGAGGTAGAGCAGGCCCGCAAGCAGAACAGGTTCCATCTCGCCAAGCAATAGTTTGGCGAAGGGTGTGCTGGCCCCGAAAAGCACTGCCGCTCCCACAGCGTAGGCGACGCCGCTCAAGACAGTTGCGCGTGCTGCCGAGTTCATGGTCCCCAGCTTTCCTGGTCTGGCGTCTGGCCTGCGGTGAAGCTCATCTCCCAGCGTCAATCACAGCCCAAGGTTCTGGTTGGGACGACCCGCCAGTAAGCAGCCAACAGGCTGGGACGGTTTGGCGCGTCGATGACAACATCATAACAAAGGCGGCTGGCGTGCCTCGCGCGAGCCGGATATGCTGTCGGTGTCGGCAACCCCATCCCCAGGTCACGAGCAACGATAACTCAACCGCATCCTCGCGATCACCGCGCCAGGTGACAACATCATGATGGCCACACTCTACCTCATCGACCCTGCCAGCGGCCAGATTTTCTCGGCCCGTGCCGCCGATATTGATGTAGGAGGCAATCTGACCGACCCGGCATTGATCGAGGCTCTGAGGACCAGCGGCTACCAGTGGAAAATCGTTCGCGACTTCGGCTTCGGCTCGCTCCAATGGCGTGACCGGACAGGCGGTTTTGGCTGGGGCGGCAGCCAGCGGCAAACGATCTACTAACCGAAGCTGCCCGACTGCTCATTTGCTCAATGATCGTGCCGGCCACCTTGCGTGCGCGAGTATCGCCAGCCAGATGAGGCAGGCTCCTGCTTCGCGACAAGGCGTTATTATTCGTCTCCCTTATCGCTCCCCTTCTCTAGCTCCTCCATCAGCGACGCCATCGTCATCTCCAAGGCGGCGGCCAACTTGCGGATCACCTCCAACGAAGGCATGCGTCTGCCTCTCTCCAGCAAGCTGACATGCGTGCGATGCAGCCCGGCCGTGTCGGCCAGTGCCTCTTGCCCCAGACCGGCCTCCTTGCGCCTGCGCCGGCTTTTCCCGATCGGACGACCTGCAAGGAGCCAATTCACCCGCCCTCGCTCGCACTTTCGTCTTCACCTTTCCGGCCCTGTCGTGGTGGCCGGCCGCGCGGCATCGCTGGCGGGTCGGACGCATTTTCCTCCTCCGACTCGACCTGCTCCATCATCTCGGCCATCGTGGTTCCCAGCGCTGCCGACAGCTTGTGGATGACGTGCAAGGTTGGCATGCCCTGCCCACGCTCGATTAACGAAATGTGTGTCCGGTGGAGGCCGGCTTGATCGGCGAGCTTCTCCTGGCCGAGGCGGGCCTTGAGGCGAAGCCGCCGGATTACAGCGCCGAACCGCCGTTGAAGGTCTTCGATTTCCACGGGATGCGGCCGTCAGGGTGAAAGGGTTCACTGAACCCGACAGCGATCCCCTGGGCCACATGACATAAAATGTCATAAGATATTATTCATTCACCCGTCCCTCCCTCTCCACTACTTTGCTGGCCGCTGCCAGGAGGGACAGGGACCGCCATCCCGCTTACCAGAGGCCCAGTATGTCCATCCAGGCCCGCTGCCCCTCGTGCGCTCACCAGATCCGCGTCAAGGACGACAGCGAAGGCCGTCGCGTGAGCTGCCCGACCTGCAAAACCGTCTTCGTCGTCGAGCCGGCGGGAAGTGAGCCTCCCGGCCGAAAACAGGCCGGCACCTCGTCGGTGAATAAGGCCGAGAGGGTCGCTCCCACCTCCTTGTCCCGACGAACGCCCAAGCGCCGCGACGACGAGGCCCAGGATGCCTCGACCCACGACAGCGGCAGCCAGGTTCCATCCCGGTCGCCAATGGTCCTCATCTCCATCATCGCCGGTGTCGTGTTGCTGCTCGGCGGCGTCGGCATCTGGCTGGCGACTCGATCGGGCGAACCGAAAGACGCTGGCGGCCAGCAAGTCGTCGAAAAGCCTCCTGAGAAGAAGGATACTCCGCCAGAGCCGAAGAAGGACGGCGACAAGCTGCCTCCCGCCGTGGCGCACCCTGATGGGGTGACCCTCGAACTGCGCGAGGGCAAGGGAATCCAGGTGCAGATCGAATCCGTCGAGATCGGCCAGGTCCAGGTCGCGGACGACCTCTTGCTCAAATCGAAACGGGGCCTGCGAGTCCAATTCGCGGTGAGCAATGACATGGCCGGGGAGGAGCTGAAGTACCGGCACGGACGCAAGACCTGGGAATCCAGCCGGGTATTCGACGAACAGAAGAACCAGTACGAAATGCTCTCGTCGCCAGAGACCGACGCGGCGGCACCAGCGCCGCAGCCGCCTCGCCTCAACGATCAGCCGATGAAATCAGCGGGGGTCATCTACCACGATGTCCTCGTGTTCGCCGCGCCGCCGGACGACGCTCCAGCGATCTCCCTTGAACTGAATTCGCGGTCGCTGGGAGCGAGGTTCCGCTTTCGCATCCAGGGGGCTGTCATCAGAAAGCCAGCCGCCGAAGTGAAGAAGCCCGACGACGACTGGCTCGACGCCAGCGCCGTGGCCAAGCCGCTGCCCGGCGAGATTCGCATTGACAGGGCCGACACCAACCCGAATCAGGTGATTGCAGAAGCACTGAAGCGGTGGCGCGCCGAGCTTCGCATCGAAGGGGTCGAGGTCAACCGGGTCCTGGTTCACCAGACTCCTCCGGTCCTCGGGCAGAGCGATAAACTGCTCCGGGTCCACCGCGCGTTGCCTTCGCGAGATCGCTTCCTGATTGTCCGGCTGGGCTTCCGGAATACCGGGGAACGGCTCGTCTTGGGGTATTCGCATCCACAGCAAGGGAAAGTGAAATTGGCTGACGAACTCGGCAACGAGTTCGAGTTTCACCGCGAGGGCGTGGATCGAAAAGACCTCGCCGTCATCGGCGAGCGGCCCACCGGAAACCACACGGTCGAGGTCGTGGGCCAGACGGCGGGCGGATTGCTTCAGCCTGGGGTCACGGGGACGGACGTGCTGCTGTTCTCTCCCGCGAACCTCGGCAAGGGCAAGCAGCTCCTGCTCGAACTGCCAGGCTCG
>JBBSDR010000204.1:0-8398 GCA_038240465.1 Gemmatales bacterium | reverse complement strand
GTAGGCACAGAGCAGAGGGAGCGACAGACTCGCGGATTGTGCGTCCACATGGTACGCACGCAAGAACGCGAGGACGGCGTTGGGCGAGATGCCCGTCCAGACCGGTCCCTTGCTGCTTGGCCACACCGCGGTTGGCAAGTCAGCGAGAAATGTCCGCACCGAATGCAGGTTTTCCTCCGAGAGCACGGCGAGATCGTCGAGCCGCCGCAACGGGAACTTGAAGGTCTGTTCCAGCGAGAAGGAGTACGACTGGGAAATGATGGTCGATGCGGCGAACCGGCGCTTCAGAGGACTAGTCACCTGCATCGTGGAATGCTGGTAGATCCGCATCCCAACCTGGTACGGGGTGAGCCCCTGTTCCTCGTAGACTCTGAGGTCTTCTCGCAGTCGGTACTCGACGAACGCCAGATCGCTGAACCATCCGGTCAGTTCGGGAGTGGTGTAGATGCGCGTCAGATCCTCGTATCCCTGTCGGAAGCCAAACCAGCGACCCATCTGCATCAGCGTGTCGTACATCACGGTGCGCCGGGCGAAGAAGCTCACCAGCAACCCTTCGAGCGTCAGACCCCGGGACAGTCTGTTCCCACCCACGGCAATGGCTTTGAGAGACGGCTCTCGCTCATAGTCCAGCACTTCACCCGTGGCACTATTGATGACCCGGATCTGAACTGACTCGAAGAAGGGGCTGATGTGCGACTCGATCCGCCCGAAGGGGACATCACGCTCGACATGAGATGCGCGGATGACAGGGCGGAATTCACTCTCCCACCGCTGTCGTAGTCGCTCGCGAATACCGTGCGTGCGCTGGTAGCGCCACTCATCCCTCAGTTCCGAGAACCGCCGCTCCGCGAGAGTGGCCATCCGCTGCTGTTCGGCCACGAGGTGGCTGACGTGGATCAGCATCGTTGCCGGCCTCTCTCCCTGCCCGCGCTGCGCTCTCGCCGCTCCGGCCAGCACGAAATCCAAGATGGCGACTTCCATCGAGTCCGGGATTTCACCTTGCTGAATGGCCTGCAAATGCTCGTCCGTCACCTCCCGAACAATGTCGAGGCCGCCGATCTCCTCGGTTGTGACCGGATCGAAGCGACCGAAGAGTTCCTCTGCCCCGAAGTACCCGTCTGGCTTCGGGAGATCGACGATGAAGTCCTTGGGGTAGAGATCGTTCGCCACGTCGGGATGGAAGGTGTCATGGGGGATGAGGATGTTGGCGAAAGGGGTTGCAGTGTAGGCAACGTACACTCGCCTCTGAAACCGTTGCAGCAAATCCCGGATGAGGCCGTTGATCACCGAGGGTTCCTCGTAATCCGGCGGGAGAGCTTCACCCTCGGCCTGATAACTCCCGCGCGTATCGACGCTTGCCTGGTCGGCCTCATCATCAATGACTAGCAACGGGATCGTTCGACGGACCTCCTCGGGGGCAGCGTCGAGCCACCGCAGCAGACGACGAAGGACGGAACCGTTCTTCTTCACGACGAGCAGAACCGGCTGTGATCCCTGCAGGGCTGCATGGTTCGCGAATCCCGGATCGAAATCGCCGTGGATGTCCTCACGGGTGAACTCGTGCCATTGCCGGCCGAGTGGCGGAAGCCGCACTGCTCTGGGTCGGTTATCGTTGTACCCGACCAGTTCTCGCTTGAGTCGAATCTGCGTCTGACGGCGCAGTCCGTTATCCACCCCCGACAGCACCACGATCAGCCGGTAGCCGACATCGGCCGCCTTCCCGGTGAGGGCCGTGAAGTTCGCGGTTTTCCCGCTCTGGACGTATCCCAGCACGAGCCCCCGGACGTCAAACTGCGTGGTCGCCGGGGGAGCGAATTGTCCGAGGATGCGGTCCGTGACCTCGTCGAGTGAGCGCACCGCCGATGTCGGCCACTCGCCCACCGTGAGCAGAAACTCACGGAGTCTCGGCCAGTAGTACCAGGTGGAACGGTCGATCTGGCGGAGCCACTCATCTCTGCGAGCTGCAGCTACCAGCACCCTGGCCGGCTCCAGGACGAGGTTCTCGTCACGCTCAAGCGTCTCGCGGATCCGCTCCCGAAACTCGGCGGGGATGGCGGGGTTCGTAATGGCCTGATCACGGTGGATGCCCTGGTCGATCATGAGGCGGACAAGCCCGAGGGCTGCTTCAAAGCTCATCGGCCATCTCCTTCCCTGCTGATCCGGTCCCGAAAGCGGCTGAACACACTCGCGATGACGGGCTTTTCCGTGTCCTCCGCCGTTTCCTCAAGCTGTCGCTGTAGGTCATCGAGACTCCACAGACGATCCGCCGGCGGATCGTCCGGTCGCCCCTGCTGGCTCTGCGGCGACGGGGTGCCTCCCGTGTCATGCGGCGGAGTGACTCGGGGCGTGGAGGTTGCCGGGGGTGACGGTGGCGTACCGTTGCCGGCTGGCACCCTATCGGTCGCAGTCGGATTCTTTCTGTACGTATCCTGGGCGAGCCTGATCACGGGCCGGATCGCCTTCTCCACTCCCTCCCGGATTTGCGGGGGTAACTGGACCCGCATCTTGGCGACATTGATCTTGAATGCCTCATCCAGCCCGGGCAGGAAACTGAGTGCGATGCGGGCGAGTTTAGTGTGCTCGTCGATCGTGCGAAGTCTGGACCACCCACCGCTCTGGATAAGGCGCCCCGCCCGGTAGATGTAGAAGCCCTGCTGCTGATTCCAGTTCGAGGGGCCGCTCGCGTCCCGGAACGCATCGGGGGAACTGAAGGCCTGCTGGTGCGGCAAGACGAACGGCTCCAACTTCACCTCGCCGGAGATACCCTCGTGCTCCACTGTGAGTGTGATCGGGGTCAGCGGTCGTGTTTTCTTCTCATCACGTGCGAAAGGATCCCAGGGTGCTACACTGTTGCCGTTGACCAGAATTCTCAGCTTTCGGCCGCGCACCTCTCCCGCGAGAAAGCGGTGGAAAACCATCGCGAGATGACTTTCCAACTCGCGGCACATGGAACAGAGGCGTTTGCGCGCCGAGTCGCCGTAGGGGAGCTTGTACCCTAGAATCCGGTCGAGCCGCTGCCACAGCACGACCGTTCCCGCAGTATCCTTCAGCGGGCCACGAATGGGCGGGCCGAGGCCATTTCGGTCAATGGCGAGGATCTCCCAGCGGTTGGTCCGGTTGATGTGGTCCAGGTCCCAGCAGAAAGCCGTGATGTCCGCACGGTTTGGGTTCGTTCTGCTGGCCACCGTCAGTCGCTGACACTGACTGAGCGAGGCCGTCTTCAGACCGAGGCCGAACTTGCCGAGGTCCTCCTCGTCGTAATCCCGATCCGCCCCGTAGCGGAGCGCCTCCCTGAGTTCGATCGGCGTCATTCCGGAGCCATTGTCTGCGATACGGACCCACGAATCATCACCGTCGAATTCGATGTCGATGGCAACAAGGGTCGCGCGGGCCTCGATGGAATTGTCAACCAGATCAGCGACCGCCGCGGCAAAATCATATCCCATGTCGCGAAGGGACTGCACCAATCGGCGGGCCGAAGGAATCAGTTCGTGTGCATTTCGGGGGCGAGTCAAGGTGCAGCGCTCCTCTCCACTGGTCAGGCACGTCTCGATGCTCTTGTGTACCAGCCACCGGCGCGACAGAGAATCCGGACTTCCTGGCAGTCTCTATTTCTTTTCACATGACTTACGCCGAAAAAAATCAGCGCGCAGTGTACCGCTTCTATCTGATCGACGCAAGAAAACTCGATTCGCCGCACACCCGGTTCTGGAAGCCTTGCGCTTCTGGAAAAAACTTGAGCCTTGGCACGTTGCCAGGTCTCTTTCGTCATGCACTAATGATCCGAGCCGGCAGGTTGGTGACGCAGAAGGTACGCCTCGATATACTCGCCACGGCAGAGACAGCTGTCGCCCAGCCATCCACAAACTCATCACGAACTCGGGTGGAGCGAACGTGACCGAGTGGTGCAAGTCGGACGCCTGCTGGACGTGCATCCGGAATAGCGACCTGAACCTGTCGGCTCCGTGGAAGCGCGTCCTCCAGCAGTGGCGTGACAGCAGGGTGTCCAGCAACGGTGAAGAAAATGGGGCCGCGATTGATCGAGTCGTCGCCCTCGGAGCGGACATCTGGCTGTCTCTTGCGAGGTGGGGAAGGGAGACGCGAGGCCTCGAGAGCTGGCAGAATACGGTCGCCTCGGGAATCGCTCGCGCCATCAACAGCAGGAAACGGCCCTCGGCAAAGCAGGCAGCAGACGGCGAGAGCGCCCTGGGAGAGGCCAGGAAAAAGGGCTGCAGGCTCTCCATGCCTCAGACAGTGTGAGGCCCGCTCACACCTGTGTTGAGGAGACGGTGAAACTCGTCTTGCCCGACCTCGTAGGGATCGCAATGCTGAAAGGCACACTCCGTCAGTTCTTCCAGCCGCGCCGCATCCGCAGTGCTGAAAATGGCCCGTCCGTCACGGTCCACATAATCGGCGAAATGGGTATCCGGGTGATAGCCCAGACCGATCACTTCCACGCACCACTTGATGAAGCAGACGGCCGATTCGCGGTCATGAACTTCTTCGGGTGAAGGATTCACTGGCCAACCTCCTCTCACGGTCGCGGCTCCCATGATCGATAGTTATCGATCGATAAACAGATAGCCCGGGCGGGCGGCGTGACTGATGAACCCGGACACCGATTTCTCAGTCAGGGTCACGGTGTACCCTACCAGGATGCTACCAATCCTGCCAGCCGCAGAATCCACTTGCTGTCGCAGCCACACATTTCCGATAGACTCAGAAACGATGTTCGATCTCTCCCATCTTCTCATCGCCAGCGTCTTCGCGTGAGCTAGGTCCCCAGAGCCGCCTCTTTCTGAGGAAGCGGTCTACTGCGAGACGTGCGACATTTTCAATGCCCGGCTGGAGCGGATGCGTCAGCAGCATAAGACCCAGGGGCTCAACGAGACGGCCGATCTCAATGCTGTGATAGCAGAGATCGGCTGCGACTCGTTCGAGCACAACCTCGGGCTGTGGCCCTCCTGAACGAACCCATCTCCTCGCTCTTGGAGCGATGTTCGTCCGCCAGCAACTGGCGCATCAAGAGGCCAGGGTTCTCGTCCAGATTCAGGGCGGCTGGTAGAGGGGCCGCCAGCTCGATCGTCGAGCGACGTGGTTTGCACGAGGAAGACGACGGGAGACCCTCGTTGGCGGAGTAGGAGACCCCGCGTCGTGCAGGATCGACAGGACGATGAACGGCGGCAGACGCATCTGGATACGGGAGGTCTCGGTCTTTCTTCCGACTCTCTCGTGCTGGTGGGCATCGCTCACCGTAGCCCGAGCGCTGCCCGCAAACACGCATCCACTCCCATAAGAGCGGCGGGTGAGAGGGTACCGATGGAGCGGAGAATGAGACGCTGCTCGATCGTGAAGAGGTTCTCGCACTTCACGACCGACGTGTGCAACAGGCCTGATTGCCGTCCCTCCTCTGTCTCGATGGCGATGAGGAGTTGTGTCGGCTCGCCTGCTGTGCGGGTCGTGCTCGTGATCATCGCGACGACGGTGTTTCTCAACCGCTCGTTATTCCGATCAGTCTGCACGACGAGAGCGGGACGGATCTTGGAACCAGAGCCATCGGTGAAAGGGAAGGTCAGCAGCACGACTTCGCCGCGGTGGATCGTCATGGCGATGTACGGTGAGCGTCGTACCGGTCGTACTCGTCCATTGCCGGATCGTCCCAGCCCTCGGTGTGGGCCACCTGCTCCTGGGCAGGGTAGGTCTCGCGGATGCGTACTTCGTCCGGCTCGAAGAGGGGGCGCAGGCGCCGAAACATGTCTGCCGGGAGCAGGACATAAGTATCATGCGTGGAACCGTCCTCAAGGTACACCGGCGAGCCGGCGTGTTCCTGGACGGCCTGGCGCTGTTCGGGGGTGAGTTGTGGAGTCATCGATCTGCGGGAAAGCGAAGCCAGTATACCACAGAATGCGCGAAGGAGACACTGCCCACAGACGAGAGGGATGCAACGGAGCGTGCGCTTTCCCGAGTGGATCAGCGAAGACCAAATTCCGAAGACGAACGAGACGGCCATGAACCGTTCAGCCTGAGAAGGAAGACTGCCTGCAGCCGATCAGCCCCAACCCCATCACGCACGCACTCGCTCAGTGAAGTGTGTAGGCGACGTTTGCAACGCTCGCATCCCAACAGGCCCGGCACTCTGCGCACTTTCCCGACTGCTGCTTCGCTGGACATGCGAACGAAGCAGGATCGGCGCGGCTTGCATCGGAGTTCACCGTAGACGTGAGATCGAATCCCCGAGGCGGCCGGCCATCAATCCGCATCCCCGAGACGCGGATCGCGAGATTCGCGGGTATCTCGCCGTCAAGCTGCCGGACGATGGCAGCCTCTCGTGTCGGCAGCCACATCTGGACGTCCGGCACGTTCTCGGCAATCGTGCAGATGTTTTTCAGGTGGCGGACCCCTTGCAAATCGCCCGAATCGAACCAGCGGAAATAGCGATCGCAGTAGTAGCGGATGAGGAAGACCATCGCCGGTGTCCACAGCGGCTGAAGGAGTCCCCGGTATCGTTCCTCGAGCTTCGCCTGGACCGTCGCGAAGACATAGCGGCCGCGCAGCGCGTAGCATTGGGAGCAGACAGTGTTGGGCTGCTGCGCGAGAAGCGAGCCGATGCGGCAGCGCGTCGCAGAGATTCCCCAGGAAGGGCAGGGCATCTTCGTCGTGATCGATAAGCCGCCCGTGATCTTCTCGGCCAGCCGGCTTCGCGAGACGATTTGCAGATCCCTTGCCATGTCGCCGTCGTAGAGCGGGACAGGATCGTCTGCATTCTCGCCACTGCTGAGAGGAAGGGAGAGACGGCGTGCCGCCATAGTCACGGGGGGAAGAAGACGCCCGCAGGTTCAAGCTGCCGGCAACTCGCACCGTAACCCCGCGCACAAAGGGCGGCTATCCAGGAGGGTGTCACCTGGAGGAGTAGTGGCGAGCCGAAAGCAATTGTGCCAACCCTGTCGGCACAATTCGCGCGATGTCGCATGCGCGCTTTCCCTGGAGCATGTCCATGCGAGCGTGGTGATTGGCCTGCCAGGACAGATGTGACGAAGATGCCGGATTCCATCAGGTCTTTCCCTTCTCCTTGTACCCGTACGCCAAGCTCCTCGATCAGCCATTGTCGTGCGATGGCAATGGCATTGTGCGGTTTCTGTTCTTGGAAGGGTCAAGGCAGTAACTCCGTGAGATACTCGGCGACGGCGATGCCGCTCGACTCCAGCCCCCCGCAGATCGACCGTGATGTCAAACGAGTGCGGGAACGTACGACGAAGGCCGACGCCCCATCGGTTCGCCTGTGTGTGCCGACGCTCATCAACTTTGGGCCGGAGGTCGCTTCCGAATCCTTCGGGGTCCATCCCACGTGTGGGGCGTCGCAACCCGGCGGCGCGTTGGCACGCGCTCATTTGCCTTGACGGGAAAACTCATTTTGGATAGATTCATTTGTTCAGTAACGGCTGCGTTCTCGCGAACCTGTCCCTGTTCGCCCGAGTCCGATCACTGTCTTTCGCGAAGGGGAGACGCCGAGGGATCTTCTATGAGTCATCCACCAATCCCGACACCATTGCATGCTCACACGCTGGACTCAATCCTCGATGAATTGGTCAGCGGCCGTTCCATCGCCCTCAATAGTGAGGGCGAGGTGTTCTGTCTTTCGTCACCCGAGGCCCGTTCCGCCTTCGCCTGGTATCGGGACCATCGCGACAGGTGGTCCCGAACCACTTCCAGGGACGATGTCGAGGCCATCGTCAATGGCATCGCTACACCCGCGCCAATCCTTCCTTCGTCCATAACAGCCACAGCCACACGCCAGAAGCGCACTCTCTTTCTCAAGTCCGTGCGCGCCCATCGCTTCGCTGGTATCCACCGCTTCGGGACGGCGGAGGAAGCACCTACCGAATTCCAGTTCACGATCGAGAAGTCCCTGACCTTGGTTGAAGGCGCAAACGGTGCCGGCAAGACTTCATTCCTGAACGCGATCATCTGGTGTCTCACGGGCTACATCTACCGCTCGCTGCGGCCTCCAGAGTTCGCGAATCTGGCGCTCCAGGTTTGCACCGACGATAACTCCGCCGGGGCAGTGTCCGCTGGCATCGGAGTGATGTCGCCGATTACGCCGATGCCGGCAGACGATGTGCTGCAAGCCCTCGGGGATAAACCGCTCCGCCTCGACACCTGGGTGGAATTGCTGTTTGTCGATGAGCAGGGCAACGACGTCGGCCCCGTCCGTCGGTGGCTGCAACGGGGTCCGAAGAACTCAATTGTGGTCAAGTGTTCGGACTTCTCCGTCCTGGGACTCGACTCGCTGGCATGCGAAATCGGCACGCGCTTGCCGGGTCTGCTGCCCTACATCGAACTGGGAAATTCTTCCGACCTCGGAAAGGGCGTGGCTTCCTTGATCGGCATCAAGCCACTG
>JBBSDR010000203.1:0-8428 GCA_038240465.1 Gemmatales bacterium | reverse complement strand
CACCCAGGCGGGGCTGACGATCCTGGCTGGCAACGGCCTCAAAATCGTGCATGCCCTCCAAAGACGACAGAACGCGGCGCGGACACCCTCTATCCCGGAAAAACAGCCTGCCTAAAGCTGGACGATCTCGTAAGCGACCGGAGTAATGCGAAAACTCCGGTCGCTTACGCTCCCGGCTCGCCAATCCAGCACAGTAGAACTACAAGCGGGCCAGCAAGGCACCCGAAGTCTGGCGACTTCGGCTACAAGCGATCTTCTTTCTTGCCGAGGTAATAGCGGCCGAGGAAGCCTCGTGAAAATGATGGCGGAAACGACTTCCCGAACACCGAGGCGCTGGCTATAATTTCTCCATCGTTTTCTTCATCCTGAAAAGTATGCCTGCGGGGCCTCGATCAGCCTCCCCGGAAGAGATCATGGCATTCATCCGAGTTCAATGTCCCGGTTGCGACCATCCGTTCCGGGTTTCGGACGAGAAAGAGAGCGTGAAGGTCCGCTGCAAGGAATGCGGGGATGTCTTCACGGTCAAGTCCGAAACCAACAACGGCATTACGACCCACCCCAACCCGAAGCCTAGCCGCGGCGGACCTCGAAAGGAAGCCGACTCCGACGAGGCCTCGCGGCGCGAAGAGCGGCGAGAACGAGAGGCCGAGGAGTACGAGCGTTCGCGGAGAAAGCGCGAGAAGATCGTCTACATCCTTGTGGCGATCCATGTCGGGATTGGTATTGTGGTGGCGCTGGGATTTCTCATTGGCATCGCCGTGTCCTCTTCGAGCAGGACACAACAGCCGGAGTTCCCTGGCCGTATCGATCCTTTTGCCGGACAACAGCCAAACCTTGCTCCAATCCAGAAGAAGGACCAGCCGCAGGCTCGCCCGCAACCCGGCGAACCGAAGAAGGAGCCACAGGATTTCCCGCAACTGCCGCCGAACTTTCCACAACTGCCGCCGAACTTTCCACAACTGCCGCCGAACTTTCCGAAGTTCCCGGACAAACCACTACTTCCGCCGCGGGAGCCGGCGAAACCTCCGCACGCGAGCGAAGGAGTGAAGTGGGAGGTAAACCCGGACCCGGGACCCAGCTTCGGGAAAGGCAACTTCAATCTCCAGACAGCCATAGACGTCAAGCCGATGAGTCCGCTCGTTTTCTCCACAGCGGCCAGCAGCCCTTATGTGGTGCTCAGTCCAGCCAAGACGACCAACGTGTTAGCCGTGGTCGATCTTCGGACGATGAAGCAGTACGGCACTTCCATTACCGGCAAGTTCGACGCCTTCACCTACAGCCACATGGCCCTCAGCCCGGACGGCGATTACCTTGCCGTCCGCGTCAAGCAGCCGCCCTTCTCCGGCAAGGACGAACCGACGAAGGTCGGGGTCTGGTCGGTCGCCACCGGAAAGCAGATCCACCAGCTCGAGATCGACCCGGATCCGAAGTTCAAGATTGGCCTGATTGATTTCCTGGGCAAGGATCGGATGTTCGTGATGAAGCACGAGGACGATTTCCCCGATCCGTCCTCGAAAGCGACCTACCAGACCTGGGACCTGAAAACCGGCAAGGTGGTTTCGGAGTTCAGCACGAACAACGTCTACCTGGGCAAGTGGGCCGGCCTCAGTCCCGGCAGGCGCTACATGATCCAGGAGGAGACCGGCACCGTTTCCGGCTATCACCTCCTGGTCTGGGACCTGACAACCGGCAAGCGGGTGGGCGACAAGGCGTTCCAGGACAGGAAGGCCCCCTGGGGACAGGCGGCGGGGTTTGCCTTCTCTCCGGATGGGGAGCAGGTGGCCATGCTGTGGCGGCTCGGCCAGAAGCCGGACTGCTGGGGCCGGCTCCTGTGCTGGGATGTCAGAACCGGCAAGAAGGTTTACGACCACAAGCTCGGCTACTCGTTCGCCAACATCGACAGTCTCTGGAGCGACGGTGGCACGAAGACGATTCAGTGGATTCCCGACAAGAGCGGCTGGCTGCTGTTCTGCCACGTCCTGATTGACCGCGAGAGCGGCGCGGTGCTTGGCAAACTGTCGCCGGAGCCGAACAGCATCACGATCGAGGATCGGCGCTTCCTCGACCGCGATCACATTTCCACGGGAGGCAACCTGCCGTTCAACACGCGGCTTGGGGTCAGCCGCATTCCCTGGGACCGCATGAAGCCCGCCGCGCCCTGAGGGCAGCCGCCGGATCGACGGCCGTTCGCGCCGGACCGCCAAAAACGACACTCCTCGCTAATCCCGACAAGCCGCTCGCCCTTCGTGTCTCTGTTTCAAGGACTTACGATCAGTTTTGATGCGCGGGACTGGACAAAGTGGGAGTGAACAGCTGCAATAACGGAAACGCTAACCCCCGTTCTGTAGGAGTTCACCCCCATGACCGTTGTACGATTTCCCCACGCTACCGACACGCATACCGACTCACACCCCAAGGTTCTTCACGCTTACCGCCGCAACGCGCCCAAGAAAGCGCCCTGCCCCCAGTGCGGCTGCCATGGGCGACGCAAGGACTTTCACTGCCGCACCGTCCGCTCCATCGCCTATCAGGCCATCCTCTTCCTGCATGTCACCACCGCCGAATATCGGGCCACCTGCACCTGCTCCCACACCTTCCGCACCCAGATCGAGGGCATCGAACCCAAGGCCCGCTACGACAACAAGGTACGCGAGGCTGTCCTCGATCGCATCCTCGACGATCGCATGACGGTTCAGCAGATCCAGCACGCCCTCCAGCGCGACTTCCACCTCGACCTGTCTACCGGCTTCCTCTACGACTGTCTCGACCACAAGATTCGTCAGGTCGATGGCGCTGCCTACCGCCAATGGACCCTGGCTCACTTCTCGGGCACCCTGTGCATCGACGAGATTCATCTGGGTGAGCACACCTTGCTGCTGGCCACCGACCCGCTGCACGACTTTCCCGTTGCCTTCGCCCTGGTCCGCCACAATGACCAGGAACACATGGGCCGTTTCCTGCGGCAGTTGCGGGCGCATGGTTTCCTGCCCCGGGTAGTGGTGACCGACGGCTCGTCGTTGTATCCGGCCTTGCTGGCAGAGATCTGGCCCCAGGCGGCTCATCAGTTGTGCGTCTTCCACGTCCTGAAGGACATCAACGACCACGTCCTCGATGCCGTGCGGCGGATTCGGCGTGAGATGTACCGGCGTGGCTGTCGGGGCCGCAAACGCAAGCCGGGCCGGCCCAAGCGCGGGACAACGCGACAACGCCAGGAGCGGCGCTTGAAGGACAAGGCGAACTTCGTGTACAAGCACCGCTACCTGATCGTGAAACGGCCGGAAAACAGGACGGCGCAGGAGGAGAAGGACCTGGCTCAGATGCTGGAAGACGCGCCGAGTTTGCGGTTGGTGTGTGCGTTCGTGGCGGCGGTGTACGGTCTGTTTGAGCGGGCTCAGACGGAGGCGACGGCGTGGCGGCGTCATGGGGTGTTGGTCGGCCATGCGGCCTATGGGTTGGTGCCGGAGTTGGCTGCGGCCCTGAAAATGCTGGAGGCGGAGAAGTTCACGAAGATGATCGCGTTCTTGCGGAGCCGTGTGGGCCAGCGTGTGCGAACGAACAATCACGTCGAGCGGATGAATCGGGTGTTGCGGTTGTATGAGAAGACGCGGTACAAGTGGCGGAGTGCTCGGACCAAGGTGCGTTTCGTGTGGCTGCTGCTGGATCGTCGCTGGGGGGTCAAGGCACGGGCGTGGGCGAAGCAACCGGGAGGCGGTGCGAGAAAAGCGGCCACAGGGAAACCTCTGTCAAACCCAGCGGCCGACGAATCCTGCCAGGAAGACTGGCGCCAGATCGCATGACAGTCAGTAACGGTCGGGATTAGCGAGGAGTGTCGTTGTTTCGCCGTCGGCCCTGAGGGAGGGCGAGGCTCCCGCCGAGCCGGAAGCGGGAGCGTTCGGGGTCAATACTTGTCGAAGTCTTTATTGTCGAGGTCTTCCGCCGACTCATTCGCCGGCCCCTCCAGCAGCGGCACGGCCCCGACCGCCCGCTTCCTCCGCTTGCGCTCCCTCGCGGGCGGGTCCGACCGCTCCGGGAGGGCCGCAACAGGTCTCTTGCCTCGCCCGGGTTCCTGCTCGCGGTTGTTCAACCGGAAAGTGCCAATGGTCTGCTGCAACTCCTCCGCCAGATGCGACAGCGACTCCGCCGTCGCCGACATTTGCTGAGCCGCTGTCGAATTCTGTTGCGCCACTGAATCCAGTTGTTGCACCGCCACGTTGACCTGGTCCGCGCCGATGCTCTGCTCGCCGCTGCTGGCGCTGATCCCCTGCACCAGGTCCTTGGTCTTCTCGATGCGCGGCAGCAGTTCGCTCAGCATGCGGCTGGTCGCCTCCGCCATCTCCTTGCCCTCGGCGGAGGACTGCACGATCTCGGCGGCGGCCTGCTTGCTCAACTCGGCCAACTTGCTCACCTCCGAGGCCACCACGGCGAAGCCGCGGCCATGTTCGCCGGCCCGCGCCGCCTCCACCGAGGCATTCAGGGCCAGCAAGTCAGTCTTGCGGGTGATCTCTTCGACGATGCTGATCCGCTCGGCGATGCCCTTCATGGAGCCGGCGGTGCGCTGGACCGACTGAACGCACTGCTTGGCGTCCTCGGCGACATGGTTGGCGATCTGCTCGGTCTCCTCGGCGTTCTTGGCGTTCTGCTTGATGCCGGCCGCCATCTCCTCCATTGCGGCCGAGGTCTCCTCGACGGAACTGGCCTGATTGCTGGCCCCTTCGGAGATGCTCCGCGCGGCCCCGCGCAACTGCGTGCTGCCCGCGGCGACCTCGGCGCTGACCCGGCGGATGTTGCTCACCGTCTCGCGCAGGTTCCTGAGCATGCGTTTGAGGGACTTGCCCAGGGTATCGCGGTCCGAACGGATGACCGGCTGGACGGTGAGGTCGCCGTGGGCGATGGCCTGCGCCACCTTCGCCGTCGAGGCCAGGTTCTTGTACATGCTGCTGAAGGCCAGACCCAGCGTGTCGCTTTCGGAGAGGACCGCGGGCTGGACGGTCAGGTCGCCGAGGGCGATGGCTCGAGCCAACTGGGCCGTTTTCTCCAGAGAATCGATGGCGCGATTGAGGGCCACGGCCATTCGGCCCACTTCGTCCTTGCTGTCCGCTTTCATTCGCTGGCTGAGGTCGCCCAGCGCGACGGCTTCCAGGATGTGGACGGTTTTCGTCAACGGCAGAGCGATCATCCGGGCGATCGACCAGCCCAGACACAGGCTGAGCAGCGACCCGCCCACCACCACCCCCAGCGTCATGTTCCAACTCCAGTTGTAGACGGCCGTGGCGGTCTCGTGGCGCTTCCGGGCGTTGGAACGCTTCAATTCGCTCACCTCGTGCAGGTCCTTGTAGGCGGCCTCGTATTTCGGCTTGCCGGCCACTGCCGCGAGGAAGCCCTTCTCCTTCTCCTTCTCCTTCTCGCCTTGCAGCACCTGAGGGTACTGGTGGGTCTCGCGGTGATCCTGATACTTCTTCATATCTTCCTGGAAGCGCCGAAAGATCACCCGTTCCGCATCGGAGTCGATGGTTAGCAGGAACTTGTCGCTGCGTTCGATGAGATTTTCATCGAGCCGCTGAGCCTCCGCCACGGTCGCCTTGACCTGCTCCGGCGTAATGGGCGTGAACATCTTGTAACTGGTTTGGCGAATCCGCTGAAGGTCGTTTTCGATTTCCACCAACTCAAGGAGAGGCTTGAACTGATCCTTGTACATGCTTTCCGTGTTGCCTTGCAAGGTCCCCAGTTCGGTAAGGGAGATCCAGCCGAACCCCGCCAGGATCAAAGAGAGTAACCCAAAACTGAGCATCAGCTTGGCATAGGTGGACAGGTCCTTGAACGCACGGACAATATTCATGGCAGATTTCCTCGGTCAGATGTTCCTCGGATGGCGCTCCCGAAGCCCCGTCCTGTTAGCGTAAAAAAACTTAAATCGGCGGTAACACTTCCTCTTTCTTGCCGCTTGCGGCTTAGCGGGCAGTCCGCTAAGCCGCAAGCGGCAAGAAGTGATTCCGCCGTAACTACCTCTTGTGTGAGGTTAAATTATCACCCCGAAGAGGGGAGTGCAAGGATTTTTCAGAATAGAAGTCTACCGGTCGATGGGCTGACACCCACGGTAACTTGAGGCGACTTGCAGGATTCAGGATCCAGGAAATGACTTCTCCGTCGTGGCCCTTGCGACCGACTCGATGGCGATTGCCGCCAGGGCCGCTCCGTAGTCCAGGTCGATGTTGGCCATCGTGTCGTGGGTGTCGTGATAGCCGCTGCGGTTGATGTCGTAATTCTCCATGAACAGCACACACGGCACGCCGGCATCCGAGAAGACCTGGCCATCGGTGTTGAACAGAGTGCTGCGCGGGTCCATTTGCGGCCGCACCTCGCCGGACAGCGCCCGATGCTCGGCCATGTCTGGTACTGCGCCGCCATGAGGGCTGCGCCGTCCTCTGCCTTTGCCGCGCCGCGGCGCTCGCCGGTTCCAATCCACCGTCGCCGCATTCCAGATGGCCGTTGCCAGATGGGCCTGGTAAGCGAGCCACATCGACGCTGCTCCGGCGCCGGGCGCAATCTGGAAGACGTCGCGGTCGCGATTGTTGTTGTGGGCGATCATGTCCAGCACATACAGGCCCTGGACGCGCGTTTTCGACAGGTCGCGCATCTTGCCGTCGGCCAGCCGCATGCTCAGCGTTCCCTCGACCAGCCACTGCGTCAGTTGCCTCGCTCCCAGGCAGTCGGCCGGAAACTCCTCGCCCGTCAGATGAATGAGCCAGACGTCGCAAGCGAGCTTGCCGGCCTTGCTCAACTCGAGGAAGATCGGCGCTCCCAGCATCAGGGCGGCCGTCGCCGAGTGATTGTCGTCGGCGCCGGAAGCGGCCAGCCGCGCGCCGGACTTCGTCTCGTAGGAGTCCGCCATGTAGGCCGTGTCGTAGTGGTCGGCCATGATGACCGCCCGGCTGCGGTCCTTGCCCGGAATGACGACGATCAGGTCGCGCTCCTGCAGATGGCCTTCCTGATTGTTGAGCCAGCCGCCCATCCAGGAGTAGTGAAAGTCGGTCTGCCAGATGAACGGCAGGTCGCCGACGAGTGCCTTGCCGTTCATGCCGGCCGCGGCGACCGTCTTGCGATAGTAGGCCAGCAAGTGGTCGCCCAGGGCGTCGAGGTCGCGCTGGTGGTGCGGCAGATGCTTCTGGGTCGCCAAATCGCGGACGCAGTCGGCGTTGTTCTTGGTGAGGAACTTACCTTCCGCCAGCGAGGCAATCGTCTTCCAGTAGTGCACCTCGAAATCGCGGCGCGCGGTGCGGTGATAGGTCAACGGTTCCGGCAGCGGCTCCGGGTTCTCGCTAATGCCGCCGCGCAACTCTTCGGCCAGGCGCTCGCCACTGTCGAGATCGCCGGCGCGAGCGGGAAGGCGCGCGAGCCAATCCTCAAGCGTTTCGTGATGGGCCGCGGTCAGCAGCGCGCGCGCAAAGGCAGGAGACAGGGTTGCGTTGCCAAGCAGGGTGCGGGCATCGAGCAGCTTGCGGACATTGACGCATGTCTGATGCGGAAAGCGAGCATGGGAGTGATCGAAGATGCCGACGGCAGTCAGGTGCGGCTCCCGTTGCAGCAAGCGCGGCCACAATTCGACCGGAGCAGCGAGATCGGGTTTTGCAGGGTCGTAGGCGGTCAGGTAGCCGAGCGGCCCGTCGTGGAGGAGCATCGCCTTGCCACTTGCCGCATCGGGGTAAGCGACAAGCGACCGATGCCAGTAGACCTCGTGTTCGCCGACGGCCATGGCGGGATACTGCAAGCGATAGCCGAACAGACCGCCCTGGTGAACGGTCTGCAGCGCCCGCTCGATCTCTGCTGCGGAGGCATGTGGTCCATCGAGCAGCAAACGCGGTTCGGTCGTCCACACCTGGGAGTTGCGAGCCATTGGTTTGCCGTAGAGTTCCAGTTCGTCCGGATTGGCGCTGAAGAGGACGTGCGTGAGTTTGTCCTCGCGCTCGGTCATGGCAAGTTCGTCATCATGACGCAGTACGCGCGCCCAGCGGTGAGTTCGCTTGAAAGTATTGCGCGTGGGGCCATGATGGCCGTTCGTCGCGTGGCCGGGGCGGTCGTCGTGCAGCCAGCCCGACTGAGGCACGCGCATCCCGTACCACCCCTCATGGCGGCCCACCAGGTTGAGCAACGGGATTTGCATGGCCAAGGGCAGTTCGCGCGTCAGGTTGCGATACAAGCCGGTCCCCCAGAAGAGCAGGCTGCCGGGGAACGGCAACAGGTGCAGGTCGCCGGCCAGGTACGCTTTCTCGATTGGCAGGGGCAACTGGCTGAAGGCGCGAAACGTGAGCAGATACTTGACGCCGCGAGTCGATTGGCCCTTGCGCCACAGGAGCGGTTGCGTCCAGGAGGGCAGCGGCCCTTCGTTCCAGTAGGGAAAGTCCGGATCGAAACCGTCCTCACAGGGCAGGAT
>JBBSDR010000202.1:0-8432 GCA_038240465.1 Gemmatales bacterium | reverse complement strand
GGTTGCGCGAAGACCGGTTGCGCGAAGACCGGTTGCGCGAAGACCGGTTGCGCGAAGACCGGTTGCGCGAAGACCGGTTGCGCGAAGACCGGTTGCGCGAAGACCGGCACGCTTACGCCGTGCCGCTCGCCTTTGCCACGGAGGGCGCATGCTTCTCTCACGTCAGAAGAAGTTCCTCTTCGTCCACATTCAGAAGACTGCCGGCAGCAGCCTGCGCGAATCGCTGACTGCCGCCGTCCCCGATCTCGTCCCGTTTCTCGGCACGCACGATCGCGCCGCCCGGGCGCGACCGCACCTTGATGACTGGAACGGCTACTTCAAGGCCGCGTTCGTCCGCAATCCCTGGGACCGCCTCGTATCGTGGTACAGCATGATCCGCGAACAGGAGACCTACACCAATCGATTCTGGGAGTACGTCCGCGGCCGGGCCAACTCCTTCGATGAGTTCCTGCTCCGCTGCACCGACACCATTGACGATCACGATGGCCAAAAGAGTATCCTCTTCAATCAGCTCGACTACATCAGCGATGATCGAGGCGGAATCCTCGTCGATTTCGTCGGCCGTTTCGAGAACTTGACGCAAGACACCCACACGCTGTTCGCACACCTGGCGCTGGAGCCGCCTGTGTTGCCGCACGTCAATCGCTCGTCGCATCGGCACTACAGCAGTTTCTACAGGGAACAGACCAGACAGCTTGTCGCCCAGCGCCATGCGCGAGACATCGAGACCTTCGGCTACACCTTCGAGGCAGGAGCCGGTCGCTTGTCGTCGCGCGGGCAACACCAAGAGTGAGCGGAGACTGTCGCATCGATCACCAGCCCCGAGCGCAAGCGCGGGGTTTTCTCAAGAATGTCCCCTCGCTTGCGCTCGGGGCTGGTAACGGAGATCGCATCATGTCCACGGCAACAGCAACGAAAACTCTGCGGCAGATGTTCATCAACGGCAAGTGGGTCGCGGCCGACAATGGCCGGACGCTTGGCGTCATCAATCCGGCGACGGAGGAAATCATCGTCGAGGTGGCCTACGGCGGCCGCGCCGAGACGCGCCGCGCTCTCGAAGCCGCCGCGAAGGCGATGCCCGGCTGGATGAAACTGTCGTCGTGGGACCGGGCCAAGGTCCTCAAGAAGACCGCCGACCTGATGCGCGAACGGATCGACACGATCGCGCGGACGCTGACCATGGAGCAGGGCAAGCCGCTCGCCGAGGCGAAAGCGGAGGTCAGCCACTCGGCCGATACCTTCGAGTGGTTCGCCGAGGAAGGCAAGCGCGCTTATGGCCAGGTCATCCCGCATGCGACGCAGGGCAAGCGCCACTTCACGCTCAAGCATCCCGTCGGCGTCGTGGCCGCCATCAGCCCGTGGAACTTCCCAATCACGCTGCAGGCGCGCAAGATCGCTCCGGCCCTCGCGGTCGGCTGCACCATCGTCTGCCGGCCGGCGAGCCAGACGCCGTTGTCGCTGATCCATGTGTTCGAGTGCATGGTGGACGCTGGACTGCCGGAAGGCGTGGCTAACCTCGTCATCGGCACGGCGCAGGAGATGGCCGACGAGTTTCTCGAGAACCCGATTTGCCGCAAGATCAGCTTCACCGGCTCGACCGAGGTCGGCAAGCAACTGATGAGGGGTGCGGCCGACCAGATGAAACGGCTCAGCCTGGAGTTGGGCGGCCATGCGCCATTCATCGTCTTCCCCGACGCCGATCCCGAGGCGGGAGCGAAGATCGCCGTACTCGGCAAGTTCCGCAACAACGGCCAGGTGTGCATCGCTCCAAGCCGCTTCTATGTCCACAAGGACATCCAGAAGAAATTCATCGAGGCCACGATCGAGGAGACGAAGAAGCTCAAGCTCGGCAACGGTCTCGATCCCGACGTGGCCATCGGGCCGATGTTCGAGAAGAAGGCGCTGCAATCGACGCAGGACCTGATCGACGACGCCCGGAAGTGTGGGGCGAAAGTGATCCAGGGCGGCAAGAAGAGCGACCAGTTCGACCGCGGCTACTTCTTCGAGCCGACGGTCCTCACCGGCGTTCCGAGTCAGGCGAAGATCATGACGGAGGAGCCGTTCGCGCCGGTGATGCCGGTCCTCGACTTCAGCAAGATCGACGACGTCATCGCGGCGGCGAACAACACGAAATACGGTCTGGCGGCGTATGTGTTCACGAACGATCTGACGGTGATGTGGCGGATGGCGGAGGGCATCGAGGCCGGCATCATCGGCATCAACGAACCGGTGCCGGCCGCGCCGCAAGCGCCGTTCGGCGGCATGAAGGAGAGCGGCATGGGCCGCGAACTGGGACATGAGGGTCTGGAAGCGTATCTGGAAACGAAATACATCGCGCTCCGACTCCGCGAGGGGACGTGAGACATGCCTTGCTTGTGTTTCGCGTGAAGCCCTAGAATGTACTTCATGCGGAATGCGGCTTGGACCTTGACGAATGGCCAAAGCTGCGCCGCTCCATCAGCCCACGATCCATCGCGCCCTTCGCGGGTCATTGGGGCGAGTCATGCGCGGTGAAGAAATCACTGAGGCCGAGGCGATTGCCGCGAGACAAGCAGGCCGCGACATCGTGGTCTGTGACGGAGCTGTAAAAGATAATCGCCGTCTGGCGGGTCGAATTGAGAGTGCAGTTGGTCCTTCGTTCCGTCAGGATCCCCACGAAAGCGCTGGCCCCTACGCGCTGCCACACTTTCAGCAAGAGATGCCACCACCGGAAGGACACTCGTTCTACGAAACAGATAACAAGAAAGCGGCCAAGAATCCATGAAGTTCTTCACTCCGGAACTGTACTCCCAGGGGAACTCGCGTGATGACGAACTGGTCGATCAGACCGAGTTGGAGTGGGAGCGTCGCCTCAAGCGTTATCGGCGACATTACAAGAAGATTGAATCTCAACTGCCCGCCATGTTGCGGAGCTTTCACGACGTCCAGTGTCTGCACGACGCGGATCTGTTCTCCCCCGCCCTGCTGCCCCGAAGTGCGCCCTGGAATGGTCAAGAAGTGATCATCGTGGCCCAGCAGACCAATACACTTGTGCCGGAGTCTCTCAATACCCTGGCCATTCTCCAGTACACGATTGCGGCCCAGCCGACTATTGAGGATCCTCGGGAAGCGCCTGGGTTTCGCCTGGGACGACCAATCTGGCTCTACGATGAAGTCGATCTCATCGAACCCGGAGTATTCTCTCACGAGATTCTGATCAGCGATGGCCGCGTCATCAAATTGCTCTTCAGCGATTTCACCTACCACATCGCTCCGCTTTGTAAAGAGGGACAGGCAAGCAGCCAGCCGGCGTCGAGCAAGAAACCCAAGAAACAGTTGGCCTCAGCCTGAGGCGCTCGCCCGCCGCGATCAAAGGGGACCCACTTGAAAGAGATCGACTACTTCGCACCCGCAACCGTGGCCGAGGCTGTGGCCCGGTTCACCGAGAAGGGCGACCGCGCCCGCGCGCTCGCCGGCGGCACCGACATCATCGTGCAGGTTCGCGAGAATCGCCGCGACATCGATCTGCTCGTGGACCTCAAGAACATTCCCGAGGTCAACGAACTCAGTTATGACCCGGCGCGCGGACTTTTCCTCGGCGCCGCGGTCCCTTGTTACCGCATTGCCCAGCATCCGGCTATCCCGCGCGCCTATCCCGGCCTGGTCGATGGCGCTTCGCTCATTGGGGGCGTCCAGATTCAGAGCCGGGCCAGCGTCGGCGGCAATCTCTGCAATGCCTCGCCCGCCGCTGACAGCATCCCGGCCCTCATCGCTCATGAGGCCATTGCCGTCATCGCGGGGAAGACGGGAAATCGCGAAGTCGCGGTCGAGAAGTTCTGCACGGCCCCCGGACGCACCGTCCTCGGTCCCGGTGAGTTCCTCATCGGCCTGCGTCTGCCGCCGCCGAAGCCGTGCTCGGGCAGCGCCTACCTGCGCTTCATTCCACGCAACGAGATGGATATCGCCGTCGTCGGCGCCGGCGTGGTGCTGACGTTGAACGAGAGCAAGGCAACTTGCGTCTCCGCTCGCGTCGCTCTCGGCGCTGTCGGACCAACACCCTTGCTTGTTGCCGAGGCGGGGGCTGCACTCGCCGGCTGTTCCCTCACGGAAGCGGACCTCGACCGGGCAGCGGCCCTGGCCCAGGCGGCGGCGAAGCCAATCAGCGACATGCGCGGCGACGCCGACTATCGCCGGCACCTGGTGGGCGTTCTGGTCAAGCGAGCGTTGCGGAAGGCCATCGAGCGAGCGAAGGGAGGCTGAGCCATGCCGAAGAAGATCCACGTTCAGGCGACGATCAACGGCAAGCCGGCCGAAGTCCTCTGCGAACCACGCCAGAGCCTGCTCGAAGTGTTGCGCGATGAACTGCGGCTGACCGGCAGCAAGGAAGGATGCAACAACGGCAACTGCGGCGCGTGCAACGTCATCCTCGATGGCCGGCTGGTCAACTCCTGTCTTGTCCTCGGCGTCGAGGTCCAGGGCAAGACGGTCACGACGATCGAGGGAGTGGCCAGTCCGCAAGGGCTGCATCCGCTGCAACAGAAGTTCCTCGAACATGCGGCCCTGCAGTGCGGCATCTGCACGCCTGGCTTCATCGTCGCCGCCAGGGCGCTGCTCGAACAGAATCCGAACCCGACCGAGGAACAGGTACGACACTGGCTGGCGGGCAATCTGTGCCGCTGTACCGGCTACGACAAGATCATCCGCGCCGTTCTTGATGTCGGGAAGGTCAAATCATGATTTGGCCAGGCGAAGGGCCTCTCGCGCAGAGACTCGCTTCGCGGGTTCGCTCGGCGCTGCCTCCTGGAAACGCAAACGCGAGCCGGCGACGTAATCGGCGTTGATCTCAACGCTGACCCAGCGCCGGCCCAGTTCTTCCGCGACGTGTCCCGTCACATTGCTGCCGGCGAAGGGATCGAGAACCAGGTCTCCCGGCTGCGTCAGAAACTTGATGAAGAATTCAGGAATCGCCGGGACAAACCGCGCGGGATGGACGGGAAGGCCAGCAGCACGGCAGCGCTGGATGTACGGGTCCCTGGATCGAGTGTTGGAAGCAGAGAGCAAATTGGGCGGAATGGCGCCCCCGTTGTCGCGCCGGAACTGCGGGCCAATCTTGTGCTGCGACGGCCGAAGAGCGGAATCGTACCCATCCCTGAGAAGCCGGCGCATGGACTTGCTGTACGGCTGCAGCACACGGCGATTATCCGCCTGCGGGTCCTCCGTCTTCGACAACCACCAGATCGAGGTAACGGCATCCTTGACCCGAGTGCGCCGAATCGTGACCCATTCCGCGGGACTTGGCAGTTTCGCCGGGTTGTACCAGTAAAAGTCCTGGGCGAGGTGGAACCGTTCGCAGAGCCGCAGGATCAATTCGTACTGAAACAGCGAACGAGTCCCACTCTTCGGGTTCCACGTCCCGCCGATGTCCAGGACAAAGCTGCCCGTAGGGCTGAGGACTCGGTAAATCTCCTCGGCAAAGGGTAAAATCCACTCGACGTATTCGTCGGCGGGGACGTTGCCGTAAGATTTCTGGCGGCGCAGAGGAAAAGGTGGTGAGGTCAGGACCAGGTCGATAGAGTCAGCCTGCTGCCGGCGCAAGAAGTCGAGGGAGTCACCGACGTAGGCACTCCCAAGAGAAGTCTTGTAAGCCGGTTCGATTGCCGATATTAGCATAAGACTACTTTCGCCCTGCCTCGATCGAATACGCAAGAATGGAAGCATACTCGAACCTTCCCCTACCGGCCAGCCGAGATCCTCCGAAGCCAATTCGTCGAGGGTTACGCCGCCCTGAGTCTCCTCCGTTCTTCGCGTCGTTCTCGTGAAAAAAACGCTTGCAAATGAACTGGCAGACACTAATATATAACAAATCAGTAATGAGCGAATTGACAGTGCAACTGCTCGAAGGTCAGCGGAGGAGACGGCAAGCTGTCGTTTGGCCCAAACGCTTCGAGCAAATCGCCGCGAAACTCGTTGCTCTGCATGGAGTTCCATCGCTCGGAAACTTTGACGATCCCGTTCAAGAAATTGTGTACATCCTCCTGTCGTCGAAGACGGCTGATGCCCAGTACAGGCGGACTCATGCCATGTTGACCGCGCAATTTCCGAGCCTGCAACAATTGGCTGAAGCCCCCCGGGCAAAGATTGCCAAGTGCATCGAGTCGGGCGGTCTGGGCAATGCGAAGGCCGATCGGCTGAAGAGAATTGCCAGGACTCTCATCACTCGGCTGGGCAGCGATCCGGCCGCCAGGTTGCGACAAATGTCGGCCCAGGAGGTTTATTCCTTCTTGACAGCGCTTCCTGGTTTGGGGCCGAAATCCGCGTTCTGTGTGATGATGTGCAGCTTGAACTTCGACGTTTTTCCTGTCGATGTGAATGTGAGCAGGATCGCGGTGCGGCTGGGAGCGGTCCCCGCGGGGTTGAAGCACTACGAATACCAAAAGCGAGTTCCATCACTGATCCCCAACGGCCGGAGCAAGGAACTTCACGTCAGCATGGTTGTTCACGGTCGAACAATCTGCTTGCCAAAGAACCCCAAATGCACTTCCTGTCCGATCCGAGCGCTTTGCTCATTCGGGAAGCGCGCCGCGGGAAGAGATGCCCCCCTAAAGGACGTTTGACATGAGCAACCCAGCCGACCTCTGGTCCTTTCTGGAAAGTGCGACTGGAGCGCCGCGCGATGCGCGCGAGATTGGCGGGGAGGATCCGCAACCGGAGGCAGGGATGACTGGTGCAAAGAACGAAGAAGCCCCTTGGCGGCAAGGCTGGCAGCTCTCCGAAGAAAAAATTGAATTTTTCAGAGAGAAGTCGAACCGTTCGCGAGAAGCCAAGCAGCGTGCGATAGAAGGAAAGGGACGACCTCCCATTCATCCCATCAACGCGCCTCAGTTCGATCCTTCAGACCTGATGCCTCGGATGTCCCGAAACGGCCTCCGGGCGCTGTCGCTTTTCAGCGGCGGAGGCGGGTTGGACCTCGGATTCGATCTGGCGGGTTACAACCATGTGGCCTCTTACGACATTCTGCCCATCGCGGGAGAGACCCTGCGACTCAACCGCCCGGAATGGGTGGTATTTGCCGGTCCCGAACAGGGCGATGTGACCAAGCCTGACTGGGGTGCCTATCGGGGGAAGGCCGACGTGATCCATGGTGGGCCTCCTTGCCAGCCATTCTCCACCGCCGGCCGCCAACTCGGAAACAGCGATACGAGAGATATGTTCCCGACCTATGTGCGGGCGATTCTCGCCTGCCAACCGAAAGCGTTCATCGCGGAGAACGTGACCGCCTTGAGCCACCAAAAGTTT
The DNA here is from genome assembly GCA_038240465.1 of Gemmatales bacterium. GTDB lineage: Bacteria > Planctomycetota > Planctomycetia > Gemmatales > Gemmataceae > JBBRIK01. The sequence continues at coordinate 1,157 of JBBSDR010000202.1, read as the reverse complement.
CGTCCCCATCTCGAAAAGGCGGTGTTTCGCCCGCTGGCCAAGTTGTACCGCACGACCACCTTCGAGTTGAAGGCCGAGTGGTTCGGTGTTCCTCAGACGAGGACGCGATTCTTCATCGTCGGGTTCCGCTCGGCGCGAGCGTTCAACAAGTTTCGGCCTCCTGAAGCGACGCACGGGTTCTATCTCCCCACCGCCACAGCGTCGGGTAAGGCCAACAGCCTGTTCGACGGCTTGCCGCAAGAGGATGGCGCGAGTGAGACGCGGCGACTGCGAACGATGGGAGTACGCGAAGCCCTCGGACTTCCCCCAATAGCCTGTGACAATCTTGCGCCGACGTTGCGGAGTGGGTTTACCGGCCCCCGAGGAGCAACCTCTGTCAACAGCAGCGTTTCGGCCCTTCGGGAATGGGGGAAGTTGCAAATCTGGCCGAATGGCGTCGCAGCCAATCGTTTGGCCGCTCACCTGTTCGTCCCAGAGAATGGCCACTTTCGCCTCTCGATTCAAGACTGCGGCATCATTCAAGGGTTTCCCGAGACCTGGGCGATTTGCGGCGCGGTTTATGCGATACTCGGGCAGATTGGCAACTCAGTCGCCCCTCCGATGGCCTACCAGGTTGCCCTTGCTGTTGCGGAAGCCCTTGCTCAATGATCGGCTTCAAGGCCATCCTCATCAGGTTTCGGCCGTTGGAGGCCGCGGGACGGGCAGAGCCTTTGCCACTGCGTCTGTGAGAACTCTGTGGGCCTGTTTTGCCGTTCTCGAAGGAATGGCTGCTCCAATGGAAACCGGGACTGCGAAGAGCGGCGGCCATCCGCTGAAGTAGGAGCCGTTGATATGGGGGTTGTTCAGCGTAGCTCCACGTCTCATGATGTAATTGAGGCGATCTGCAAGAATCTCCACCATCTTTTGCTTCGAGTAGCCGGCCGGCAAATCCTGCAACTGCCTGTATTCGGCTTTCGTGTACTGCTTTTTCTGGACCTTGAACGCATCTTCGACGGAATAGACAGCCTTGTCGCCAAAATTGAGAAAGAGAAGATTCTCAAGGAGCGCCGGGGCCACGCTGCGGGCAAGATCGGCCAGAGCGAAATCCAGACGGATGTATTCCTCCTGCTTTTTGAGCCAGGGCCGCATCAGTTCGGGCGAAGCGTAAAGACATCTCT
>JBBSDR010000201.1:0-8444 GCA_038240465.1 Gemmatales bacterium | reverse complement strand
TCCGAGGACTCGCGTCGCGGCTAATCAATGCGCGTGGCGTGAGAACGCCGGACGCGCTCCGCTCCGAGGACTCCGCGTCGCGGCTAACCAAGAGCGCGTGGCGCGAGAACGCCGGACGCGCTCCGCTCGAAGACTCGCGTCGCGGCTAACCAAAACGGAACACGACTCATGGACAACAAATATCTAACTTATCGCGGCGAGGTAAGGGCGCTCATCGCTCTCGGCGGCACAGTCGTCTTCCCGACGGTCCATCCCGAAGGACAGCCGACCGCTCTCTATTCTCTCGACGCCGACAAGCTGCAACTCAAGGCCGAGCCGCTCCCTTGCGGAGCCATTGGCCTCGCCGGCGGCGCGGAGGGTGTCTGGGTGCTGGGGGTTGATGGATCGATCCACGCTTTCCCGGGCGCGGGGAAGACTGCTTCTCCTCCCGGCGCATGGGGGCCGATTGTGCTGCTTGCGGGAGATCGGCTCGCTCATCTTGCCGGTTCGGAAGTGCTGGTCCTGGCGCGTAAGGATTTGAAAGTCCTGCAACGGCTGGCCTTGCCGGAAGAAGGCAGCGCACTCGCCGCCGATCCCACGGGACAATGGCTTGTCGCCGGCACCAGCAAGGGCAACGTGTACGTTTTTGAGAGCGAGGACAAGAATCGCTTTGACGTCTCCGCTCATGAGAAGTTGCATGAAGGAGCCGTCACGAGTCTGCTGTTTGAGCCGCAGGAACTGCGTTTCTACTCCGCCGGGGCTGACAACAAGCTGCTCTCGACGCATGCCCGCGGCAAGCTCGAAGCGGAGGACAAGGGACGCGGCGGCAATCACTCCGATCAGATCACGGGCATGGTCTGGGGGCCGGCCGATCGCTTCTTCACCGGCAGCCGCGACAAGACGGTCAAGTCCTGGCCGCGCGGCAGCAACCTTCGGCCCAACACGCTCAAGGACAACGTCATTACGGTCAAGGGGATCGCCGTTGTCCAGCTGCACAAGAAACAGCAACTCTGCGTTGCCTGCGACGATAACACGTTGCGATTCTTCGCTCTCGATGAGGAAGGCAAGTTCGGCGATCCGATTATCAAGATTGGCGATGCGTATGCGCGAGCCAAGGCGGAGTTGAATCGCGACGAGACGACGCGGCGCGAGGCCGCTCTGCGCGAACTCGCCTCCTATAACGACACGCCGTCAATCGAGATGATCGGCGAGCAGATTCCGACCGATGCCGATCATGGCCTGCGCGTCCTGGGAACGGAACTGCTCGGCAACAGCGGCCATCCGAAAGCGGTCAAGATCCTTGAGAAGTGTCTGACTCATGCCGATGAGGCCGTGCGCGTCGCGGCGCTGGTGGGACTGCGGAAGCACCTGGGCAACGAAGACCTGAGGCCGCTCGATCTCGCCTTGAAAGCCGAGAAGGCGGACGTCGGCCGGCTGGCGGTGCAGGCGCTGGAGAAGCTCGCCGCCAAGGACGATCAGGCGCTCGGCCGGCTCACCGACGCGCTCAACGTCAAGACCTGGGAAGTCCGGCAAGCGGCGCTGGCCAGCCTCGAAAAGATCTATCCTGACGACTCGCCGGAAGCGAACCTTGTTGCTCTCGCCTCGACGTTCGCCGATCTGCGCCGGCTGACGCTCATTCGCCTGTTTCAACGGCAAATGCTCGGCCATCCCAAGGTGCAGGCGATTGTCCGCTGGCGCGCCGAGGACGCCGATGCGGAGGTGCGACGCACTGCCTTTTTGCTGTCGCTCTACATGCGCGAGAAGCTGGTGCAGACTCTGCGCCAGGCCGATCCCGAACTGCAACGGCAACTCGCGGAACTGGAGGCGCTCGGCCCCGACGGCACGCCGATGAAAGTCCCCGAAGCGGAAACCGCGAAGCCGGCGAAATCGAAGAGCAAGAGCAGGCTGGCCGTCGCGGAAGACGACCTCGCACCTCTGCTCCAGGCGACTGCCAGCCGGGCGCTCGACACCTGTTTGTGCGGTGCGCGTGGTCTCTCCGTGCTGCACGATCCGCGCGCTTTCGGTCTCTTGCTCCAGCTCAGCCGTGAGGACGATAACAGCGCCCGTGTCGAGGTTTGCCGGGCGCTGTCGATCCTCGAAGACAGCCGGGCAATCAAGCGCCTCGGCTCGCTGCTGTTCGACAAGGAAGCGTCAGTCCGCGATGCCGCCTTCAGCGCCTTGCAGCACCTCCACGCCGACGAACCGCTGCGCTGTGCCGAGTTGGGATTGGGCGCCACCTTCCAGGATGTGCGCCGTCGTGGGCTGCAACTGCTCATCGCCGAAGTTCGCAAAAAGCTGCCGAAGAACGAGGAGGCCCCCTCCTGGCAACTGCTGGTCCGCGCCCTCAATGACTCGTTCGCCGACGTGCGTTCCGAGGCGTTCAAGTCCGCGCTCAACTTGCAGATCGCCGGCGGCGGCGCAGGCACACTGCGCTTCGTCCTCCAGAGCGTTCACGCCGACATTCGCCGCGAGGTGCTGACGGAAGTGATGGCTCAGATCAACGAGCCATGGGCCTGGCCGTTGTTGCTGACGTTCTTCAACGATCCCGATCCGAAACTGCGCGAGGAGGCGTTCGCCTTTGCCCAGAAGCGCTCGAAGGAGATGGAGCCGCTCGAAGCGGCCCTCTGCTCAAAGCACGTCGATATTCGCCGGGCCGCCGTCCATGCGCTTATCAAGAAACGCTCGCAGAAGGCCCAGGCGATCCTCATCAATGCACTCAAGGACGACGAGAAGGAGATTCGGCAACTGAGCCTCGAAGCGCTCGTGGATGCCGAGGCCGAGGAAGCGCTGACGCAGGTCCTCGACAGTACCTTCCCCGACGTCCGCGTTCGCGCCGCCCGCGCCCTGGCGCGCTACGGCAACAAGGCCGCCCTCGCCCCGCTGCTGAAACTCGCGACGACAACTGAACCGGATCGGCCCGAGCGTGTGGCCGAGTGGTCCGGGCTGGTCGAGTCGGCCCTCGACGGACTCGCTGAGTTGGGCGATCCCGATGCCCTCGCCGCACTGGCCGGGCTGCTCTTCAGCAAACACGCATCGATTCGCAAGGGTGCCGCTCGGGCAATGCTCTGGAGCGCGCGCGCCGAAGTGCCGGACGCGCTTGACACCCTGCGCCAGGCCATGCAGCACGCCGACCCGCAAGTGAAGTATCATGCGGCCCTTGGCCTTGCCTACGCCGGCGATGCGTTCGTGCTGAATCTGCTCTTCTCGACGGAGGCGAGCCAGGTCATCGCGGCCCCGGAGCGTCTTGTTGCCGCTCTCACTCTGGGACAGGCCGGCGAGGATCAGCAGGCCGTGTTCCTCGATGACGCCGACGAACACATCCGCAACCAGGTCCTCGTGCTGCTCCTGCTGCTCGAATTGAAGGACAACCGCGGCGCTCCGTCGCGCTGTCTGGCGTGTCTGTCGTCGCTGATGCCGCGCGTCCGGCTGACGGCCGCCCGCGCCATGGAACTGTTCAACGATCCCGCTGCGTTCCTCGAATTCGTCGTCGAGGTCTTCAACGAGCGCGGTGAGGCCCAGCCGTGGAAGGTCAGCGCCGAGACGGTCGAGTCACTCGCCCTCCTCGTGGCTCATGGTGCGCCGTTGACGCGCGCTCGCACCGCCCTGCTGCTGCGGCTGCTGTCACAGAAAGAACAAACGCTCTGGGACCAGGCGTGGTCGGCCCACAGCCGGCGCTTCGCCGCGGAGTTGCAGGCACTGCGCGCCCAGGCTCGCCCGACTCAGGCGCCGCAATACACGACCGAGCAACTTCAGGAATTGGCCTTTGGCGCCTATGTCGGCCTGGTGCGCGACCAGGGCCGGGCGCAGCGCGAGCCGGCAGCGCGAATGGTCAACCTGCGCCGGACCGCTCTGCATCATCTTCTGATACTGGCTCGAACCGGCGAACACTTTCGCAAGTCTGCTATTCCTGTCCTCATTCAGGCGCTGGGCGACCCGAACAAGGACGTCCGGCTTCTCGCCTTCGAGTATCTGCAAAACCTCGGCATGGACTCGACCACACTCGGCGCCGAAGCGCTGGAGACGGGCCATACCGATCTTGGCGTCAAGGGTCTTGAAGTGCTGACGGCGGCGGCGGGGGCAGTCGAGGGACAGGCCGTCCTCGAACGGGTGATGCTCACGCGCAAGGACGATCTCGCACTCGAAGCGGCCCGGCTGCTGTCGGAGCGTCGCGGAATCGTCCCTGTCGCGGTGCAGGCATTCGAGGCAGCCCACGAACCGCTGCGCGATCGGGCGGTAGTCTGGTTGACCGGCGAGTACGACAAGGACGACAAGGCGAAGACCAGTCTGCGCGATGCCCTGCAATCGCGCTATCTGAAACTGCGCGAAGCCGCCGCGATGGCACTCGCAAGCAAGAAGGACAGCGCCGCCTTCGACGCCCTTGTGAAGCTGTTGCAAGCCGCGCAGGACGCAGGCAAACAGCGCTCGCTGATTCAGAGTTTGACGGCGCTTGGCGATCCACGCGCTCCGGACGCTCTGCTCGACCGTCTGGAGAAGGACCCCGGCGGCACGGCTGTCGCAGATGAGTTGCTCAGGGCGGCAGCGAGTTTCCGCCTGCCCGCGACGGCAGAACGGCTGTTCGCGATGATGGACCGCAATCCCAAGTGGCGGCGAGGCTGCTTTCTGGCCATTCGCACCATCAGCGGTCACGACCAGAAGATCGAGGACCCCAACGAGGAGAAGGACGATCGCGAATGGCTGACAAAGCAGCATCCGCGCCATGACGCCCTGCTCGCTCGCCTCATGGAGGTGTGCCTGGCGGCGGGCGAGGTCAAGCAGATCGCCGAGTTGATGCCCGAGGCGAGGTTCGCGCGCGGCGGCGAGGTGCAGCCGGTGCTGGCGCAACTGGCGGGGCATCCCGATAACGACCTGCGCCGCAAGGCCGTCGAGGCGCTCGGCTGGCGTTTGCGGAAACGGAAGGGAACTGTCGATCCGCTGCTCAAGGCTTTGCAGCACACCGACCCCGAGACGCAGTTGAACGCTGCCGAGGGACTGGCCCGCGCCGGCCGCTCCGAGGGAATCTCCGTCCTGCTGAGCGCCATCGACGTGATGCAGGACCAGGGCCAGCGCGAACGGGCGGTCCTGGCGCTGGGCGAACTGGCGGATCGCCGGGCGCTGGACAGTTTGCTCAAGCTGGCGAGCGACGAGACCAACGCGCTTCAGGCTGCGGCGTCGGAGGCGATCGGCCATCTGGGGCAGACGGAGCGAGCGAGTGATATCTACCAGTTGCTCGAGCGTTACTCGCGCGGCGGGCCGATGTGGCCTGCGGCGCTCAAGGGACTGCGCTGGCTCGATACGCCGGACGCGTGGAGGTTGATTCGCGAGCGCGCCGCGGACAACTTCTTTTCCGGTCGCAATCTCGCGGTCAGTCTGCTCGGTAACAACGATGACCCGGCAACGCGCGAACTGCTTGTCCGAACCATCTCCGAGGCCGATCCCAACCTTGTCGAGGTGGCTGTCAAGGCTGCCCGGCGCATCTGGGGCGAGGATTCTCTCGAACCCGATTACGCCCGCATCCAGCACCAGAAGCTGAACATCAACGCCCTGCGGCAGTCTCTCGATCGCGTTTGTGACAAGGGAACCGGCGAGCGTATCCTGGCCGTGCTGCCGCGCGTCAATCCGGCTTTCCAGGACGAACTGGCGCGCAGTGTCATCAGCCGCCGTGAACTGCCTGCCGAGGCGGCCCGTCAGGCACTGGCTTCGACTGATGCGCGGACGTGTCAACTGGCGGCCCAGATTGTCGGCCGGCTCGGCGTCCGGGCCGGGAATAGCGAGCCGGCCCTGGCGTCGGCCCTGAAACACTGGCGCGGCGACTGGGAGCAGCGCCGCCAGAATATGTTCCAGTCCGGCGCCAAGGACAATTCGCTCGAACAGCAGGTGACAGGCTGCGTACGGGCGCTGATCTGGGCGGCCGGCCGGCTTGGCGCTGCCTACGAACAACTCATGGAGGCAGCGGAAGCCCGGCCGGACGATCCTCTCTATCGGCCGCTGCGCCTGGAGGCTGTCGTTGCCCTCAGCGGTTTCAAGATGACCGGCAACGTGGCCGACGTGCTGGCCCGAGCAGCCCAGGGCAACGATCCCGCCGTGCGGACTCTGGCTGCCGACGTGCTGGGGCGAGGCGATCCGGCGCGGGCGGTGCAACTGGCCGAGAAGCTCTTGGACGACAACACCAGCTTTGGCCGGATTGCCGGCAGCAAGAGTGTGCCGCTGGAGCCGCTGCTGAAAACCGCAGTACGGCAGGTTCATTACCAGGGCGTCGTCCTGCCGCCGCTGCTCGCCCGCCACGATGTCGAGACCCTGACGAGTCTGGCGGACGATAAGGCTTTGCCACTGGTCGCCCGGCTGGGAGCGGTGGAGGGCTTGGCCTCGATGGCGAGCGAGGACGCGGAAGCGCGGTTGGTGAGCGTCGGTCAGCGCGAGGGCGAGGAAGAGGACCTGCGGAAAGCGGCATGGCGCGGCCTGCGCCGCTCGCGGCGGGCGCGGAAGAAGATTCGTTGATTCCCTACCAGCCCCGAGCGCAAGCGAGGGGTGCTTGCGAAGAAACCCCTCGCTTGCGCTCGGGGCTGGTAGCGCTCGAGGCTGGTAGCGCTAGGGACTGGTAATGACACGAGAACGCATCCATGACCACTGAAACGATTCCCGTCGAGCAGCCCGCGGCGGAACACACCCATGTCGAGTTGTCCTACGCCGGTCCCAGCACCGTCGTCGCCGACGACACGGGAACACTCGTCAAGCTGTCGGCCAACCTGCAGCGCGACCCGGTCCGCCTGGCCGGCAGGATTACTGATCCGCTGCGGCTGCGCGAGGCACTGTCGGTCCTCTATGGCATCGTCGGCAGCGATTTTCGCTACGCTCCGAAGGATCGCACCGCTCATCTCGCCTACATGCGCATGCGCCGCGAGACAGCCGGCCTCGGCATGTGGAAAGCACAGCAAGCCTATTTCGAGTGGATTCAGCGCAACGATCCGCTCGCCTTTGTGCCGCTCGATCCCGTCGTGACCGCTCATCCGGATCAACTGCTGCTCGAAGTCTTCAGCAAGGACGAAGGCACCTACGCCAGCCTCGGCATTGCCTGGAAAGCGTTCGCCCTCGATGCGCCTCCCGGCTACGGCACAACCAACGTCGAGTTCAGCAGCACGCTCCTGGCCACCCTGCAACAGTTGCGCGGCTATCGGCCCGCGCGCATCAACCTCGGCACGGCGCCGGCCGGCGATATCGCCGGCGCGGCGGAGGTCCTCGACAAGAAGCTGAACGTCCCCGATTCCTGGCTGCGTGGTTTCCTCCAGGTGCAATCGGCGACGACGTTTCCTCTCGACACATTTCAGCTTGCGCCGATCGATTGCTACAACGTGCTGCGCCAGCTCCGGCTCCACGGCGACAAGAAGGGCAAAAAACGCGGGGTGCGTATCGAGTTGGTTCCCGGCGAGCCGGTGCGTCTGGTCCTCGAACCGTGGGAGGTCGTCATCCCCTCGACGGCGGGACTCTTCAAGGGCAAGGTTGCTCGCGTCGTCCGCGTCTGGGGCCGGCGGCGGCTGATGCTGCTGCGCCGGCTGCTGCCCTTTGTCGAGAGTGTCGATGTTCATCTCCTGGGCAATGGTTTGCCGAGTTTCTGGGTCTTCCGCGCCGGCGACATCACGCTGACGCTTGCCCTCTCCGGCTTCACGGCGGCGAACTGGTCGCAGGCGCTGCACTTCGATCTGCTGTTGCCGCGCAAGACCCAGTCGAGCAAGCCGCTCGAAAGCATCCTGGCGCATCTTCAGGGCGTGTGGTATGCCAAGGCTCAGGACCTCGGACGTGCAACGGGATTGAAGGGCGCCGTCCTGCTCGAAGCGCTGCAGCAGGGCTGCCAGCAGGGCAAGCTGATGTTCGACCTCGCCTTCGGGGTTTATCGGCTGCGTCCGTTGACGAATGCACCTCTCGATCTGGAACGGCTGGAGTATCGCAATCAGCGCGAGCGGACCGCTCATGATTTGATGGTGCGGCGCGGCGCGGTCCGGGTCGAGAAGGAGAATCACATTCCCGGTTCCGGCCTCGAACTGACGGGCAAGGTAGTCGTCGAGGAGGACCGGCGTGAGTATCGGCCGGTGATGCTGCTGGGCGACGAGGGCCAGGTGCTGAAGGCGGAATGCACCTGCACGTTCTTCCGCAAGCAGGGACTGAAGGCAGGGCCGTGCGCTCATCTGATCGCCCTGCGGCTGGCTTATGCGGAGCAGGAGACGAAGCGAAAGAAGAGCGGCGATCCGCGACAGACGATCACGGTCGAGACGAAGACGTTCACGAAGCGCGACGCCGAGGGCGAGGACGTCATTCAGGTGTCGCTGGAACGGCAGCGATTGAAAGTGCGTTGGGGCAGGGGCGACAAGGCCATGCGCTTGCAGACGATGACGTTCAGCACGGTCGAGGAAGCGCGAGCGGCGTTTTTCACGAAGGTCGATGACGCTGGCACGCGCGGCTTCCTCGACGCGACG
>JBBSDR010000200.1:0-8445 GCA_038240465.1 Gemmatales bacterium | reverse complement strand
GTGAGGGGTCATGCAATTATACGCTCGAACACTTTGGGAGTTTCCGCGGATCCATTTCAGATTTTTCATTTTTTTTGAGGATTCGAGACCGGCGCACGCTGAATTGGGTAGAGGGGTGCAATCCTTGACAGGCTTGGGGAAATGAGAAGCCGTCACTTTGCATCAACTATTGTACCGAGCATCGGGAAGAGAGTCCGTCGTTCCGAACACTTCGCCCACTTACCCGAGCACACCGTGAAGTGGCTCCCGCCGCACCTAACGGGCTGCGCGCAAGCCCCTCACCGAAGGAGATTCAGCTATGCAGTATCCCCATTTCCGGCCCGGTCTGCTGATCGCGGTGGCGCTGCTTGCCGCGCTGGCCCCGGCGCGAGCTGCGGCGGAGGAGCCGAAGTCGGGCGCGATCTACTACCGGAACCGGACCGACTCGGAGATCAAGATCGAGGGGCGCTACATCATCGATGCGGATGGCGACAAGCTGGCCCTGTCCGGTTACTGGAAGCTGAAGCCGGGCCAGGAATGCTACCTGGCGCAGGAGGGCAAGAAGATCGTGGCCCGCAAATTCGCCTACCGCCTCACGACGGCCGATGGCAGCAGCGACTGGGTCGGTAGTGCCAATGTGCTCGACAAGGACGGTGATTTTGTGCTGGCCGTGACGCCGGACAATCTGGCCGAGCACAAGAAGCTGACCGGGGCCAAGGGGACCGAAGGCGACAAGCCGACTTTGAAGGCCCGCCGCAGCAAGGAAGCCTGGGACGAGATGGGCAAGGTGGACGCGCGGACGGCGCCCATCGGCAAACGCGATGCGGTCGAATACTGGGAAACATTCAACGTCGGATACGGGCTGATCAACAAGGACGACATCGACCCCGACCTCGACCGACTCATCCGCGACTGGGTCTCTGTCTCTGCCGACCACCACGGAGCGATTGTCAAGTACCAGCGCGCCCGGGGGGCGCTCGTGCAGAAACGCGATGAACTGGGTCCGTGTCCTGCTGGTGGCGGGCCGGCCTTTGTTTGGGGGTTCGCGTTTGGGGCGCTCACCCGTCAGATCAGCGATCTCGACAACGAGTACCAGACGGTCAGCGCCGCACTCTCCCGGCGGAAGGCGGAAGCCGAGAAGCGCGAAGGAGAGGTGGCGCGCACCCTCGCCAGCCGGTATCCAGCGTACCGGTTCTCTCGCTGAAAGGGCAGCGAGCAAATTCTCCGGCTGCGGGGCTCGCCTACCGGCAGCTATGGCGCGTGTGGAGGATCGACGACCGTCCCCTTTCGCCATCCTGGCGGAACGGCTCGCCAGCGGTCGAAACAAGGGAGACGTGGCGTCGCCCTGCGGGCCGCAGTCAGGCGCCGGATCTGACCGCGGCGGAGCTCGGGATGTCCAACTCTCCGTGTCCCGCTCGGTGCCGGCGGCAACAGCGATCCTGGAATGAACGTCCCTGCCGCTGTCATTGCTACCGCTGTATGATGGAGGAAGACCCGAGCGAGCCGGCGGAGATTAACGATCATGTCTGCATCCTTCAACGTGAACTTTCCGATCGAGGACGACCCCGTATGCCCGTTGCTCATCCGCTGGGTTCAGTCTTTTGAAGAAGGTTCTGAGATCTCGCCGGAAGACCTCTGTCTGGGCGCTAAGGAGCATTTGGAGTCCTTGATCTTCTGGGTGCGCAAACTGAGGCCGATCCTGAAACTTCAGCAGCGTCAGCCCTTGATCGAGCCCCGGGCCTTCATCGAATATCAGCGCGTTCGATATGTGAGACCCGGCGGCGTCGGGGAAGTGTGGCGTGTCTGCAACCAGCAGATGCAGTGGGAAGTCGCGCTGAAGTGCTTACTTCCGTCACTGGCGCGCGATGTCAATGCCTTGGCGCGCTTCCAGCGCGAGGCGAGCATCGCCGGCTCTTTGGTCCATCGCGGCATTCCGCCCACCCACCTCTACGGCATCGATCCACATGGCCGACCCTTTTATCTCATGCGCTTCGTCGAAGGGCCGACCCTGGCCGATGCGGTTGGCCAGAAACCTCTGCGCGATCTGATCCGCAGCCTGGCCGATGTCTGTGTGACGGTGGCCTACGCGCACTCGCGAGGAACCGTCCATCGAGACATCAAGCCTTCCAACATCATCCTGGGAGCTTTCGGTGAAACCTTTCTGATCGATTGGGGTTCCGCCTGTCGCATTGAGGAGTTGCGGGAGCCGGAAGCGACCAGCTCCGCACCCCAAGCCGCCCCGCCGTCGTTCCGTCTCACGCAATCCGGGGCGATTCCGGGGACATTCGCCTACATGAGTCCCGAGCAGGCAGAGGACGATCGCGCACGCCTTGGGCCGCCCTGCGACGTCTTCGCGCTGGGCGCGACTCTCTACTTAATCTTGACCGAACATGCTCCCTACGAGCAACTCGACGCGGAAGCGCGTCGGCTGGCTGCGATCAAATGCCAGCCGTGCTCCCCGCGTCAGCTCAATCCTGACGTTGATCGCGAGTTGGAGACCATCTGCCTTCGGGCCATGCAACCGAACCCCCACGACCGTTGTACTCCCGAGGAATTGCAGGGATTGCTCCAGACCTGGCTCGACCGCCGGCTCGTTCCCGGGCATCCCTACTCGCTGCGGAGTCGCGTCTGGTTCTGGCTCCGAGAACATCCCCGAAAGGCCTCCGCGCTGCTTACTTTTCTCTTCACCTTCGCGCTGACGGCGGCGCTGGGGGGACTGGTTCTCTGGTTTCAGTACGAAGCCACGGCCGCCGAAAAGACCCGCGCCGACGAGAACCTCGAAGTGGCGCTGGAGGCTCTCGATCACATCCAGGATAACGAGGACCTTGTAAAGTCACCACTGAAGCGGTTCCGCCGGGATTTGCTCCGCCTGTTGGTTCTCCGCTATCAGCGGCTCTCCCAACGGAATGCCGGAGACTCGCGTTCCCGTGCGCGGCAGGGCGATGCGCAACTGCGGCTTGCCTTGGTCTCTCTGGAGTTGGGGGATACGGACACGGCTCTGGACGCTTCTCGCAAAGCCTCCGTGACCTTTCGGGATCTCCACGCGCGCGAACCGGCGTCGAAGTCACATCGCCGACAACAGGCAGTCGCTCTCGGATTGCTCGGCCGCGTCCTGGCACAAGAGAATTTCGCGGCGGCGGAGACAGCTCTTCGGGAAGCCATTCGCTTCTGGCAGGAAGTGGACCCCGCCGATCCGGAGCGGGAAGCGCAGGCGGTGAGCAATCTCGGCGCGCTCCATCTGCAAGCCGCGGAGCAGGCCACCATTCGGAATGACCCCGAAGCGCTCAAGGCGCACCTTCGGAACGCCGAACCGCCGCTGCGTGAGTCTCTTCGCAAGCGTGAGAAACTGGTGCGGGATGCCCGCAGCGAGTTGCATTTGCGTGCCTTGTCGGACAGTCTCAACAATCTAAGTGAATGGACTCGATTATCGGGTGACGCCGCGAACGCTGTGCTCGGACTGGAGCGAACGATCGCCATTCGCCGCGAGTTGGTCCGCGATCATCCAAAGGATGCGACACACCAAGCGGCGCTGGCGGACAGCCTCTGCAATCTCGGCAACTGGCAGACCGAACAGAAAATCTATCCCCAGGCGGACCAATCATTTCGCGAAGGGTGCGCGCTGCGCGAACGGTTGCAGCAACGCTTCCCCGACGAGCCGGAACATCGGCAGGGAGCCGTCGAGTTCCGCTTCAACCTGAGCGATCTGTTGCTCCGGCAAGGCAAGCACGACGCGGCCGAGAAGGAGTTGACTAACGGCCTGAAACTCTGCGACGAGTTGATCAAGGACTTTCCCGATTCAACGCCCTTCAATCAGTTGCGAGAGCATGGTGAGCGCCTTCGGAAGCAACTCCAGAATGATCGCCGCCCTGGCCGGTAGACCACGAAGCTCCCGCGCCTGCTCCGCCTCGGCGCGCACCGCCAAGGGCGAAAAAAGGGGCAAGGGGGAACATCCTGCAAACCCAGAGGCCAACGAACCCGACGAGGGAGAACGGCGGAGAGTCGCATGAGTATCAGCAACTGTCGGGATTCACGAGGATTGTCCCCTTTTTCTTGTCCCCTTTTCTTGGGCGTGGACCCGTGGGAACTGTGTACAATAGGACCAGTGCCGGTTCCTGCAGGGCAGTCTTTTCTTGGCCGCAGTTCCAGACCAGAGCGCGGCGGGAGCTTTCGATATGAACAACTGGTTCCCTCGGCCTCCGTTAGCGTCGCTGGTCCGATTCACCCGGCGTGGCTTCGCGTCGATGGTTCACATGGTTCTAATGAGACCCCGCACGAAATACCGCGCGTTTGTTGCCTCAACGCGGCGAGACCTTGAGCGGCAGCGTATCCACGTGATCGAGCGATTGCGGAAGGCCGATCTGGACGTAATTGGCATGGAGGATTGGACCGCGGACCCCGACCACCCGGCCGAACTGTCGGCCAGGAACATCTCCGGCTGTCACTTCTGCGTGGCGATCATCGGCTTCCAGCGTGGCACCCTATCGACCCAGGACGCGCAAGGCAGGTCCATTACCCAAATCGAGATCGATACGGCGCGTACCCAGGGTGTTCGCATCCTTACATTCGTGCTCCGCAACACCGAGCAGAACCGCCAGGCGTGGCCCGTTGCGTTCAATCAACTCGCAGACGAAAGAGTGCAGAGGTGGCGGCAAGAGTTTGAAACCGAAACAACTTCCGAGTTCTTTGACGCCGCCGAGTTGCCAGATGTCCTGCCCGCCGTTACGCGGCAGATCACCAAATGGGAGCAACGACAACGCTCACGACTTCAAAGACTGCTTGCCGGCGTGATTTTCGCCCTCGGAATAATGGTTTTGCTTGTCGGAATGTCGGCTGGCGCACGCGACTGGCTTCTCTCGCGACTGCATTCCTATCACGATCCCATCGCGTTTCAGCACTCCCGCGATGGACAGTGTAAGGTTGCCAGGCTCTTGGAAGGCCGCTCGGATATCCAAGACAACACGAATTTCCGCGAGGAAATCCTCGCCACACGCGAGTCCTTCTGCATGTTCGCCAATACGTTCAGCATCTACCGCGATTACGAAACTGACTTCAAAACGATTGTCGTCCGCGGTGTCCGCTTGCGTGTCGTTCTCACCGACTTTGCCGAGACAAACCGAACGAACTGGGAGGGGTTCAATCAGGCGACGGAGGGTACGCCGCGCGTCAATGATGAAACATTGGCAAACGCCGCAAACATCCGCGAGATGATTCACAAGCTCCGCCGAGACTTTCCTGACCGTGTGGAAATCCGGTTACATCGTCGCCCACTCTTGTTCACACTCTGGGTACGTGACCCTCTTCTGCCCAGCGGTTTGGCCCATCTGGGCGTGCTTTTTTACGGGCAAAAAGCAAACTGGCCAGCCTTCCGCGTATCGCAATCTACTGGGGGAGCGCACCTCGCGGCCGCCTCAGCGCAGTTTGAGCGTATTTGGGTAACATCCGCTCCCGACGAGCGCCCTCAAATGGCTGGCGGTAGGCCGTAGGGCAACAAAAGGGGCGGGAAAAGGCAGGGCAATCGCATTACCCAGCCACTGAAATTCTTCGCGGACCCCTTGTCTGGGACAAGTGTACAGGGGAAAAATTCCTTCCGAAGTCGCCCCCTCAGGAGGAAGAGTCATGGGGGTCAATAATGGGTCAAACCCCGAACGCCCGAGGTCGGAATGCAAGAAACTCGTGAGAGGATACGGGAAGAGAAACCGAGTCCCGATGTCTGCGATGAGTCTCTCGACAGCAGTGGAACTTGATATTTCCACTGGGTCGCACTCGCGGCATGTTGACGTTGAGGCTTTTTCGTGCCTCACCCAACGGGCCGACCAGCACGTCGATCTTCACCTGCTGTAGCTGCAAAGGGGAGCTGCAAAGGGGAGCTGCAAAGGGGTCAGACCCCGGCCAACTGTCCACAGCGTGAAGAAAGGTGTCACGAACCGAAATCACGATGCTGTCCTGCTTCCGGATTCGCTCGCCTTGCCAATCGCTCCGCAGCCCATTCTCAGGCGGTCCACACTTCAAGGCAGAGCCTTGGCCGAAGGCTGCACGTGGAAACCGCGCGGTTCCAGCAGGTCGAACAGCTTCGCCCGCGCGTCTCTCTGCAGAATGCCTGTCACCTCGACCCGCTGTCCGTCGCGATGAGCGTCGCAGGCGCGGACGTACTCTGGCCGGGACAGCAGCACGCGAACCCGCTGCGTTTGCCCGTTCACCTCGGCCCGGAGGATCACCCGTCCCTGGAAATCCCCGAACAAATGGGCTGCCTCCGCATGCAGGCTGATGACCGGCCCTTGCACCTTCTCGCGCCTGGCCTCGACGCCCTCACACAGCCGCCGGCCCGCTTCCCGAATCAGGACGAATTCGCCCTGCGCGAACGACACACGATCCTTGACCCGGCTCGGCAGGCGCGGCCGGCTGCGCGACCAACTCATGCTGAGTTCCACGCTCGCCTGCGGGTCCTCCGGGCCGATCGACGCCAGCGCCTCGCACAGGTTCGCGCTGACGCCCTCTTGAACACCCTCCAGAATGTCCCGTGGCTTGGCGGACTCGATCGCGGACTGGATCCACTGCAGCGCTTGCATCAGGGACAAGGTGACGCGGCGTTCGTATGGCTCGTCCCCCGCCTCGGTCCCCTCCTCGAGTCCATCCAGCAGCGAAGGCATCAAGTCGGGAGGGACCGGAGCCAGGATGGCGGCAACGTAACTGCCGCGCTCCGTCTGGTGCCGAAATGTCATTGACTCCATGCGGAACAGGGGTTCGACCAGGACGCCTGAGACTCGCCGTGAAGAAATCGCTCGTGGAGCGGCTCGCGCTCGACGCCGCGTCACCGGTAGGCCCTGCGGGTCGGTCGAAGGCCGTGACCTACCTGTTCCTCACGGGGGGGGCTTCGCAGCGTGACAGCTTCGACATGAAGCCTCATGGGCCGGACAGGCTGATGACGCGGCGAATGTCGCTGGAGTCCTTCTCCCATCCGCCCGTGCGGGGAAAGGGGCCGTCTGCGAGCACTGCCGCCAACGACACCAAATTCGCGCCGGCGGATATGTCGAGCAGGAAGTGCCTATCAGCGTCCATCGGATACAATCGTCTCCACGGTCTTCCTCCCGCCTGCGAAAAGGCTTTCCCATGAAAAAGACGATACTCCTCTGCGGCGTGTTCCTACTTCTGACTTCACGGACGCCTGGCCAAACCGGCGACGCCACTACCTGGGGCGACGCCAAGTGGGTGTGGGACGAAGCCGACGCCAACACGGTGCCGCAAAACAACGAGCCGCGCTACCTGCGCCGCACTTTTGAACTGACGAACGCGCCGAAAACCGCCGAACTGTGGATCACGGCCGATAACCTTTATGTCGCCCACGTCAATGGCCAAAAGGTCGGCGACGGCGCCGATTGGAATACCGTCGGTAAATATGACGTCGCCAGGCATCTCGTCGCCGGCAAGAACGTACTCGCCATCCAAGCAACCAACCAAGGCGGCGTCGCCGGCACCATCGCTCGGCTGCACCTCACGACAGCGGACAAGAAAAACCTGTTCATCGTCACCGATGACAACACGAAAATCACGCAAAAGGCCAACAAGGATTGGCTGAAGACCGACTGCGACGATTCCGCCTGGTTCTCGGCCATCGTCCTCGGCGATCCGACCATCGCCCCGTGGAACCTCGCCGCCAACACCTCCGCGAAGGCTCCCGGCAAGGGTCCGAATTCCTACGGCTCAAGCGCCGTCGATCCGAAGGTGAAGACGCGGCTCAGCGCCAGGGAGCAGACCAAGCACTTCATCGTGCCGAAGGACTTTGAGATCGAGCTGGTCGCCGCCGATCCGGTCATCATCAATCCGATCGCGATGGTGCTCGACGACAAGGGCCGTATCATTGTCAGCGAAAGTCACACCTATCGCTTCGGCCCCTCCGGTTCGCCGATCAAGCCGTTCGCGAATCCTGTCGTCCGTCTCGATCCCGACGGCAAGGGGGGCTTCACGCGCACGCTGGTCGCCGACGGCTTCGACGATCCGGTCATGGGCATCGCCGTCAAGGGCACCAAGCTTTGGCTGACGGCGAATAACTACCTCTACACCTACGACATTGCCGACGCGCCCCCCGAAAAAGGCAAGGGCATCGCCATCAACAGGAAAGTCCTCCTCACCGACAAGAGCAAAGCCTGGAACCCCTTCGGCATGTTCGTCCTCGAGTGGGGTCTTGACGGCAAACTCTACATGAGCGTCGGCAATCACAACATCAACATCGAAGGCCCCGACGGCAAGCTCTCCGCGCGCGGAGGCTCCGGCCTGGTCATGCGCATGAACCCCGACGGCACCAAAATGGAGCGCCTCGTCCACGGCCTGCGCGTGCCCTACTCGTTCGAGTACGATCCGTTCGGCCAGCTCTGGCTCCTCTCCAATGGCGAGGGTAATCCCGATCGCTTCGTCCGCGTCATCGAAGGAGTCGATTATCATTGCTACAGCCGCGGCGTCGATAACAACTGG
>JBBSDR010000199.1:0-8450 GCA_038240465.1 Gemmatales bacterium | reverse complement strand
GCTTACGCTCCCCGCTCGCCTCAGAGTTACAACATTCTCAACCGGGGTCTGTCGATGTTCGCCACGCTCCGCAGTCTGTTCTCACCCGCGGCCCGCGAGGTCCAGTTGAACCAGCATCTGGAGCAACTGCGGGAGCGGCTGCCCTTGCCGGTCTTCTGGCTGTTGGGCAAGACCCAGAGCGGCAAGACCTCGATCATTCGCTACCTGACCGGTGCGGATGACGCCCAGATCGGCCAGGGCTTTCGTCCCTGCACGCGCTTCTCACGCCGCTACGATTTCCCCTCGTCCCAGACTCCTCTGTTGAGCTTCCTCGACACACGCGGCCTTGAGGAACCGGGCTACGATCCGCAAGAAGACCTGGGCGCCTTCGACCGCGAGGCCCACGTCGTCATCGTCACGGTCAAGGCCACGGACCATGCTCAGGAGCGCGTCCTGTCCTCGCTGCGAGCGCTGCGCAAAGCCCAGCCCACGCGGCCGGTCCTGCTGGCCCTGACCTGTCTGCACGAGGTCTATCCACGGCAGCAGCATCCCGCGACGTATCCCTTCGATCGCGGCGAAGAGGGAAGTGCCGACATTCCCGAGGATTTGCGCCGCACTCTCGACGAGCAAAAGAAACGCTTCGACGGGCTGTACGATGCCGTCGTGCCGATCGACCTGACGCCCGCCGACGAGGGTTTTCAGGAGCCGAACTACGGCGGAGCGCAGTTGAAACTGGCCCTTCTCGACATGTTGCCGGCCGCCTATCGGCAGACGCTGGTGGCCCTGGACGAGACCACGGGAGAACTGCAAGACCTCTTCGAGAGACTGGCGTTGCCGCACATCATCGGCTTCAGCACGATGGCGGCGGGGGCAGGCGCGCTGCCGGTGCCGTGGATCGATCTGCTTCTGCTGCCCGCGATCCACACGCGCATGGTCCAGCAGATCGCGCAGATTTATCAGCAGCCGTTCAGTGCCGCGCGGTTTGCCGAGTTGGCCGGCACTCTCGGACTCGGACTGGTGCTGCGTCAGGCGGCGCGCGAGGTGACCAAGTTGATTCCCTTTGTCGGCTCGATTGCCAGCGGCGCTCTCGCCGGCGCCTCGACCTTCGCCCTGGGCAAGGCCGTCTGTTACTACTACGGCCAGATCCACAAGGGCCACGTCCCCAACGCCGAGGACCTGCGCCGCTACTACCGCGAACAACTCGCCCTGGCCGAACGGCACTGGTCGAGCAAGAGCGGTCCGCTTGCTCCGAAGACGTCCGACACGGAAAAAGGGGGCAAGGCGTGAGCCGCTGGCGCATTTTCGTCGTTCTCGGGCTGGTCGCCTTGCCGACGCTGTTGCTCGCCGGCGCCGGCTCGTACTACCTCTGGCAAACCGGCGTCGGCCTGCTGCTGTGGTGGCCGATGATGGCCTGCCTCGCCCTGGGTTACTTCCTTGCGCATCACTGGATTCGCAAGCGGCAATTGCTTCACGCCATCGACTTCACTCCGCCCGAGGTCTCCGCCGAGCGCGACCGTCTCGCCTGGCAGATCATCGAGAATCGCGCCAAAACGGAGGGGCTGACGGAGGACATGCTTACCAGTCTGCAGCAGTACGTCAAGACGGCCGAGGAACTGGTGCGCGAGCTGGCCGCTCACTATCATCCCGGCGAGAAAGACCCGGCCGGCGGGCTGACCATTCCCGAGATGCTCGCCGTCGTCGAACTGGCGGCGCGCGACCTGGCCGGGATGGTCGATAACTACATTCCCGGCGGCCATCTGCTGACGATCCACGATTTCCAACGAGCCAGGCGCGCGGTCGAGTTGTACCAGTCGGCGACTCAACTCTACTGGCTCGTCTCGGCCCTGTTCGCACCGCTGAATACCGGCCTGCGGTACACGGCATCGAAGTTCGGCGTGGCCCAGCCGGTGGACGCGATTCGGGAGAACCTTCTCGCCTGGGCTTACACTGCTTTCGTGCAACGGCTCGGCTTCTACCTGATCGAGTTATACAGCGGCCGGCTGCGGGTCGGGACGGATCGCTGGCGCGAGTTGGTTCGCGGCGATGAGGGAACGGCACGGGTCGTGGCCCTGGCGCTGGTCGGTCAGGTCAAGGCCGGCAAATCGAGCCTGGTCAACGCCTTGCTCGGCGAGAGGAAAGCGCAGGCCGACATCCTGCCCGCGACGAATGCCGTGCAACGCTATCACCTGGCGCCGGCCGGCATCGACGCGCAGTTGCTGATTGCCGACACGCAGGGTTATGGTCATGACGGACCCAAGGCGGACCAGGTCGAGGCGACGCGCGAGGCGGCACGCACGGCCGATATGCTGCTGCTGGTCCTGCACGCGCGCAATCCCGGACGCCAGGCCGATGTCGAGATGCTGAAGTCGCTGCGCGACTGGTTCGCCTCAAAAACGGACCTCAAGATGCCTCCTGTGCTGGCGGTGCTGACTCACGTCGATCTGCTGTCGCCGGCGATGGAGTGGCAACCACCTTACGACTGGCAGAAGGGAAATCGGTCCAAGGAGCAGCACATTCGCGAGGCGGTGAAGGCGACGCTGGAACAGTTGGGCGATCTTGTCGATGGCGTCGTTCCGGTCTGCACGACGGAAGGAAATGTCTATGGGATCGAGGAAGGCGTGCTGCCGGCCCTGGCGGCGCGGCTGGACGAGGCGCGCGTGGTGAGCGTGCT
Organism: Gemmatales bacterium; assembly: GCA_038240465.1. GTDB lineage: Bacteria > Planctomycetota > Planctomycetia > Gemmatales > Gemmataceae > JBBRIK01. The sequence goes on along the minus strand of JBBSDR010000199.1, from coordinate 5,800 downwards.
GCGCTGTCTGCGTGGCGAGCCGGATACGGGCAAGATCAAGAAGGTATTTGGCCAGCTACTCGAAGCGGGCAAGGGACTGATGCGTGTGATGTGGCAGAAGTAGGTTCCCCTTCCCTGCGGCCCACAGTCTCAGGAGACGCTGATGCGAGTCCTTCGGTGGTCACGGAAACATTTCATCTTGCTCACCGTGGGCGTGGCTGTCCTCACTCCCGCAGTTCTCGGGTTGCACTGGTGGTACTGGCCCAGCGTCCCCACAACGTCAGCCGATGAAGTGGAAGCGATCGAGGTTCATTTGCGGCGATATGAGCACCCGAGCGATCCGGACAGGCGGCAGGAGGAAGGGCATATCCGGAGTACTGTTCCCGAACAGATCCAGGCGTTGCTCAATGTCTTCAAGGCAGCGGAACGAGCCAGCGACCACAAGTGCGGCAACAGCGGCACAATCACGATCTGCAAGAAGGACGGATCCAAGCAGGAGTTGGCCATCCTCCCCGGCCACGATTCCGTCCATTACGAGTACCGCTATGGAGGCCGGATCAACCGAATCGATAGAGAGCAGTTTGTGATCGCCCTGAAGGGCATCGGAGTGCAGCAGATCAAGCTGTCGCCTCCGTAGTGAGACACGACGCCTTCCCAGGTTAGGACTCTCGTTCAGAAAGCCCTTCACGGAACGGGGGCAAGCGTCAGTGCAACAGGATCACGCGCACGTCCATCACATTCGTCTGCGTCAGTCCCGTGCGAATCAGATCGCCGGTCGCGTCGAAGAACGGATAGGCGTCGTGCCGCCGCAGATACAATTTCGCATCGAGTCCCGCGGCCTCGGCCCGGCGAAATGTCTCGCGATCGCTTAGCGCTCCTGCGGCATCGGTTGGCCCATCCTCGCCGTCGGTCCCGCCGCTCAACACTAGCCAGTCGGCGTCAGCGGTCGCGTTCAGATGCAACCCGGCGGCAAGGGCAAACTCCTGGTTGCGGCCGCCGCGTCCATGGTCCGGCGTCAGCGTCACCGTCGTCTCGCCGCCCGATAGCAGACACACCGGCGCGGCCAGCGGCACACCTTCGCGCAAGATGCTCCGCGCCACACCCGCCAGCGCCAGCCCCACCGGCTGCGTCTCGCCCTCGATGAACGAGCCGAGGTTGAGGACGCGATAGCCGAGGCCTTCCGCTGTCCGCGCCGCGGCACGCAGCGATAGAGCGTTGTTCGCCAGAATGACGTGATGCACGTTCGGTGGCGACTCCTTCGGTGTCTCGTCGATCTCGCCGCGAACGCCGCGCTGAAGGTGTTGCCGAACGCGCGCCGGAACGCGCTCCATCAGTTGGAACTTGTCGAGGATTGCCAGAGCGTCGGCAAACGTCGTCGGATCGGGAGCCGTGGGACCGCTGGCGATGACGTCGAGCGGATCGCCGATGACGTCGGAGATGATGAAGCTGAAAAGCGCCTTGCCGCGAAATGCCTGGGCGAGCCGGCCACCCTTGATGCGCGACAGATGTTTGCGGACGGCGTTCATCTCATTGATGGTCGCGCCGCAGGCATGCAGCAAACGCGTGACCTCTTGCTTGTCGGCCAGCGTCACGCCCTCGGCCGGCGCGGGCAGCAAGGCGGAGCCGCCTCCCGAGAGCAGACACAGGCCGACGTCCTCCGGTCCAGCGCTGGAGAACAATTCGAGAATGCGTTCCGCGCCGGCGACGCCTCGTTCGGTCGGCTGATTGCTGCCGGCGGGCCGCGCTCCATGAAGGACGATCTTTTCGAGAGGCGACGGTCCGTCCAGATCGGGGACGTTGACGATCCCTTCTGTTTTCGCCCGCGCCTCGCCAAGCAACTCCTCGACGGTCTGGCTCATGGCCAATCCCGCCTTGCCGGCACCGGCGACGAGGATGCGCCGCGCCAACGCGAGCAGGCCAGGCAGAGGGTGCTGCGGATCGGTCAGCACCGTGCGAATGGCCGTGTGCGGTCGAGCGGCATCGACGGCCGCGTGCCAGATTTGCAGAGCATCAGAGCGAAGCATGCTTCGATTTCACACGCAGCCGTGTCATCTTGTTCGTCTTGCCATGACGAGGACCTCTCATTAGGATTGAGTGAGGATCAGGATATTGGCCGAGTGGCGAAACGGCATACGCGCCACACTCAAAATGTGGTGCCCGAACGGGCGTGTGGGTTCGATTCCCACCTCGGCCACTTCTCAAACTCCCTCATTTCAGGGACGTTTAGCCGCAAGCCTCTGGCGAGCGCGTTCTTCGCACACGGTCGCCAGAGGCTCGCGGCTAAACTCACTCCGGATAGACAATCAACCGGGCGCCGAAGCGCCGCCGCAGGGCTTCGAGAGACTCGACGTCGGCGCCGGAGCCAATCACCACCTCACGCAAACGCGGCATGCTCGACGACGAGGCGAGCAACTGCAGCGCCTCCGAACTGCGTTCCGTCCCCAGATGCAGGGTCGTCAGTCGGCGAAGATGCGGTGAACACAGCAGCGCCGCCATGCCCTCGGTGTCAAGCTGCGTATTCGCCAGGTTCAGGTGAGTCAGACTCGCCAGGCGCGGACAGCGCGCCAGAAGCTGAAAGCCGCCGTCGCCGAGGTCCCAGCCCGCCAGGTCGAGGCGCATCAGCCGGCGGCTCAGGTACGTCGAGTTCAGTAGTTCCTCCAGCGCGTTGCTGGGCAGCGGGTTCCATGACAACCGCAGCTTGCTCAGGCCGGTCAGCAGGGGCGAGGCCGACAGGTTGCGAATGCCCTCCTCGGTGACATCGCAGTGAATCAACTCCAGCGAGGTCAGCCGGTCTGCCTGGGGCCGATCGATCAGCGCGTCGAGGATCGCATCGCCGGTGCCCGGCTCGTTCCAGGCGGCCAGTCCGCGCAGGGCCGGCATGCAGCCCTCCGCGCGGAGGAACCCGGCTCCGTGCGGCCCGAGGATGCCGGACGCGACGCTGAAGTGACGCAGACCCTCCAGATGCGGCGAACGGCCAAACGTGTGCCAGGCTTCGGGCGACCAGGTGAACCGTCCCGCAAGCGTCGGCCAGAGGTCCAATCGTTCGAGTTGAGCGACCAGTGGGGCGACAGCCAGGATGCGCGGGTCAGCACTGCATCCCAGACAGAGGTCGCGCAAGTGGGGCAACGTCTTGGAGTGCAGCAATGCTCGCAAGCCGGCCTCCGTCATCGCGCTGCAGTTCGCCAGCCGCAGCCGTCGCAATCGGCCGAAACGAGGCTCGGTCGCGAGGCGAATGGCGCCGGTGTCTCCGAGATTGTAATGGTCGAGTTTCAGTGAGGTGAGCCGGCTTGCGAAAACGGCAGCGGCCAGCAACTCGGCGCCCTGGTCTTCCATGCGGCTGCCGAAGTTGTACATGGCTTCGTCAATTGCCGTGATGTCCTCGAGAAAAGTGCCGAGGTTGAGCGCGAGATCGAGGGCTTCCAGGCCCTCCAGATGACGAGCGCCGCAGAAAGATGCCAGCATTTCATACGCAATCGAACTCTCCCCATCGGCAACAGCGTCCCCCACTGATAACTCGCGCAACAGGGTCAAGGAGGAGAGCGAAGAAATGCCGCGGACCCAGTCCTCAGCGGAGGCCTGGTTTCCTGTCCCGTCAAGGCTGCGAACGGACCGCAGGTTCGGGGAGGCCAGCAAGTCGAGAACTACCTCGGGACCCGGAGCGTCGCCGTTTGCATCGACGAAGCGGACCTTGCGAACCGGAAAGCGCTGGAATAGCTCGTCGCCGCGCTTCAGAAACGGCTCCGCTTCGATCGTGATCGCATCGAGGAAACCACGCTGAAACGTCCAGCGCACCAGCCGTTCGCTCCAGTCGCCGAGCCACTCCGTCTCGCGCTCCGCCAGGATTTCTTCGGCACGCACATCGAGATCGGCGGCGCGCGGATCGCCTTCGGGCTGGCGCGCGGCATCGATCTGCAAGCGAATGAACTCGGCTTGCGCACTGTCGCCCTGATCGTCGAGCCAGTCGGCATAGACAAGGCGCGGCGTGTCATCGTCAGGCTCGCTGATAATCGCTTCGAGAAACCCAGCATGTTCGACCATGAATCGCCTCTCGCTAGGTGTAACTTCCGCTCACATCGACGTGGCATCCCAGCAGCGCCAGCAGCCGGGCTGCCGAGTTTTGCGGTATGTTGTTCGCCGGCCGCAAGTCGAGCAGCCGCAACCGGGATACCAGCGGCGAGCCGACGAGCAGATCGATCAGCGGACGATTGAACCTGCGGTTACCCAGACGCAGGACCGACAGCGCCGGCAAGGCGTCCGAGTAAAGCAACGGGGCCATGTCCTCTGACTCCAACGGCCCGCCGCGAAGGTCCAACTCTCGCACTCGTTCCAGGCCGCGCGCCTCGAACAGCAGCCTGCCGGGATCTGGATTTCGATCGTTTTCAAATCGAAGGACGCGCAGGCGTCCACCCTCCAGGCCGCGCAGCAACTCCGCAAGGGCCGAACCCGGAAGGTTGCAGCGGGTCAGGTCGAGATGGCGAAGTTGTTTCAGACCGGGCCAGTCCGCAAGCGCCCGCATGTCCTCCACCCAGAGAAGAGTGCCAGTCAGTCTCAGTTCGCGCAAGGGGCCGAGAGCAGGCGATTCCAGCAGCATCGGCAGCGTCCTTGGCATTCCCGTCCCGCGCAGGTCGAGACTCTCGAGGTGTTGCAGCAGCGGCGAGGCTGCGAGGACTACCATTTCCGGAAACGGAACATAGGTCGCTTGAAGAGTGAGTCGCTTCAGCCGGCTTGCCCCGCGTGCATTGTACAGGGGTGCCAGGCTCCTGTGGCCGCCGCCGACAAGGCACACCTAAAGCGCCTCGAGCCGGCCGATCAGCGACGACGATGCCAATGCACCGACAGCCGGCCCGGGATCGCCATGCAGGAACTCGAGTTCCAGGTTCGACAGCCGGGCCAGGTGCGGCGACTCCGACAGGAGGTGCATCCCGCGTTCCGTGACATCGCCCAGGGAGAGGGTTTCGAGCGCGGTCAGAGCGGGCGAGGACGCCAGCCAGCGCAAGCCATCGTCGCTGATGGAGTGGTTGGCGCGCAGATCCAGCAACTTGAGTCCAGACAGGATTTCCGCATGGATCAGCGAGGACAGCCGGGCATCGGTGATTCCCCAGCCGCGCAGGGCGAGAGATTGTAAGCAAGGCAGCGACTCGCGCTGCAGGAGTTGGAGGGCCGATTCGGTCTGGGCTTCGCTGATACTGGAGGAGAACCGAAGGGAAATGTCGAGAGACCGGAGCCGCGCCAGCGACCCGGCCCGATCCAGCCATCGGGCTGCTGTCTCTGGGGGCCAACCGGACAGGTCCAGCCCAATCAGCCGTTCGGCGTCGAGCGAAGGAAAGGCCTCTTCGGGAGCGCCCCCACGGGACACGTCGAAGCAAACGGTGCAGGCTGGCCCAACGCCGAATAGCGCCCCGAAGCACTGCGAGTAATCCTCAGGACGCGGATAGACTCGCGCGAGGAACCCCCGGTGATGCTCGCAACTTCGCGCGGCACTCCCAAGCGAGGCGAGCCATTCATCCTCGTGGCGGCGCAACAGTTCATCGGCCCGGTCTTCGAGAGCGTCGCGTTCGTCCTCCCAGGGCAGGGTTGCAGCGCGACACTGGATCCGGATGAACTCCGCCCGCTCCGGCTCGCCCTGATCGTCGAGCCAGTCGGCGTAGATCAGGCGCGGAACGTCGTCGTCGGGGTCGGCGTTGATGGCGTTCAGGAACCCATCGTGACTGTTCATGGCTTCTCGTTCTCTCTTGCGGCCCTCCTATGGTATAACAGCAATCGTTTGGCCGCGAGCCTCGGGCGAGCGCTCGCGGCCAAACGGCCCGACGGCGAATTGGTT
>JBBSDR010000198.1:0-8453 GCA_038240465.1 Gemmatales bacterium | reverse complement strand
TCCTGGGACGGCACGGTGAAGTTATGGGACGTGGCCACCGGCAAGGAATTGCGGACGTTGCGCGGCCATGGCGGCCTCGTCTTGTGCCTCGCCTTCGCGGCCGACGGCAAGACGCTCGTGACCGGGGGTGGGCGTCTAAACAAGGGTGAAGTCAAGCTCTGGGACTTGACGACGGGGAACGCGACCACGCCGTGATGGCCCTGAAGAGCATCGGCGAATGACCGCTCGCCTCATCCGATCGGATCTCGTACTCTGAATAAGTCTGCGACAAGGTGCCTCGCCGGGGGCGAGGTGAAAATGGGAAAACGGTGCGAATCCGTTGCGGGGCCGCCGCTGTGATCGGCCAGGCTCGCGGAACTCACGCCACTGGGGACAACCCGGGAAGGCCGCCGCGAGCCGTCACGAGCCGTAAGCCAGAAGACCTGCCTGTCGCTTTACTCCGGTGCTTCGGCCTCGAGCATCCGGCAGGCAGGATGCGCTTTGCCTTTCCTCGCACCCTCCTCCGGCGCTGCCTCGGGCCGATCGCCTGTCACTCTGCCCGGCCTGGCAGCAAGGAGGAAACCTCATGGCTCACCGTTCGCATCCCGCGCGTCACGCCTTCACACTCATCGAACTGCTGGTGGTCATCGCCATCATCGCCATTCTGATCGGCATGATCTTACCTGCCGTCCAGAAAGTGCGCGAGTCGGCCTTCAAGGCCCAGTGCCAGAATAACCTGCATCAACTCGGCATTGCCGTCAACAACTACGTCTCCGCCCTGGATGGCGTCCTGCCGCCGGCCCGCACGCAAAAGAACGGCATCGACCGCTGGTGGTTCGGCCAGACGCAGCCCGGCTCGACGGCCATCGACACGCGCCAGGGCCATCTGATGCCGTTTGTCGAGAACAACGTCAAGGTGTTGCAGTGTCCCGTTGCCGACCCGGCTCAGATCCAGCAGCGCTACCAAGGCGGCAGCGGCGGCTACGGCTACAACTACGAGTATCTTGCGCCGCTCCAGTACGCTCCTCCCACCTGGGCGCCTGTCTGGAAGCCGGTTCGCATTGGCAACGTCGGCAGCACCAGCCAGACGATCGCCTTTGCCGACAGCGCCGGCACCTGGATCGCTCCCTGGCCGACCGGCACGCCGATCCTGATTGAGGCGCCGCTGATCGAGCCGCCCTCGGGCAACTATCCGTCGGTCCACTTTCGCCACGGCGGAGGCGCGAACGTGGTGTTTCTGGATGGCCACGTCGAGTTGATGCGTCCCGGTACGCGCAACACCGCTCCATCGTGGGAGCCGGCCTCCGCCACGCAATTGCGCGACCGGAGCGAACTGTTCGACATTGGCAGCGACGACTCGCTGTGGGACCTTCAGTAGCTCAGGAATAGTTTCCGAACCCGGCGAGCGGGGGCGTCAGCCCCCTGTTGCGGCCAAAACAGGAGGCTTCCGCCCCCCGCTCGCCCGTATTGGGATGCCAGGATTGCGTTGCGGCTCCGCGGGGCAACGCCTATCCTGAAGCAGCGTCCCGATTGCATTCCTCAGAAGGCCAGGGTGAAGCGCTTGCCGGGTCCGTCATAGGTCAGCAGGCACTGATCGAGCAACTCCCGGCCGATGATGCCTCGGGCTTCCTCGTGGTCCGAGAAGCGGTGGGCCAGCACGCGCATGTCCCCGAAGGAGCGGTCTCCTTCCGCTCCAAGGAGAGTCAGGCTGACGACGTACACCGGTGCCGGATGGGGAACCTCGTCTGTCGAGGCCGTGAACACCGGCTCGATGTCCACCTCGCCAAAAAGCTCCAGTGCCTGAAACACGCGCAGGTCGAGGCCGGAGTAGTTTGAGCCGGTGTCGATCTGCGCCTTGATGACGACCGGAGACGGGATTGTCATCTGGTTTCGGTGAAGGACGCGGCGGCGGGCGCTACCCACGCGGACAACCACTTCCGCGAGCGCGCCTTCCCAGCCGATTTCACGTCGGAGGATGGGCATGGACGGCTCGTCGTGATGAGTGAATGGGACGATCTACCTCAGCAATCTGCCGGGCCATGAACAACTCGTTAGGGCCAAAGCGTTCGTAGCCAGCATCCAGAGCGGTTTCGAGGCTCGCGTAGAACCCCACCACTTCTTCCGCGTGGATGACGACCCACTGACCGGCCTTGCCTGCTGCAATCCAGCCGGGTCGCTCCCGCAAGTAGAGTTCCAGTTCTCGTTCCAGGGCCAAGGCGCATCTCCTGGCGGGCTGATGGAGTTCCCACTGCTGTTGTCGGCTCGCGCGGGTCCGCGCCTGCAGGAAACCTGTACCCGAGTCTGGCCCATTGGCGCCAGCGCGTCCAGAACATCCTGAAGCTCCGACAAGGTCCACCAAACCCAATCGGCCAGCGGCGCGCCGTCGGAAGGGCCACTCTCTGGTATCCAAACAGCGCTCCGCCCGGACAAGCCGGTTGGCGGCGACAGAGCTTCGGTGATTCACTTTCATGCCGGGGTAATATCAAATGAATGGCCCCTCGCCGGCTCAAAAGGGGTGCTGGATCCCGAACCAGTATTGCGCCGGCGTCGATTCGTTGATCGTGCGCGCGACATCGAATCGCAGCGTCATTCGCTCCAGGAAACTCACCAGACTGACGTCCAGCCGCAACCCAAGCCCCAGCGCGTGGGCCGTCGATCCCATGATGTGTCCGCCCAGGTACGCCGCCCCCACATCGTAAAACGGGGCGACGGCGATTTGACGCAGTCCGAACGCATGATCGCAACAACTCCAGTCCAGGCGGCGTAACAGCGGCACACGCCATTCCACACTGCCCACCCAGATCGCGTTTCCCTGACGCTCGCGCTGATCGAAGCCGCGATAGAGCTGATTGTCGCCCAGGCTGAACAGTTGGCCATTCTCCGGCAACGCCGCTGCTCCATGAAGCCGGCACGCCAGCTTCGTCTCATGGAACCAGCCCAGCGATTCCGGCAACGCCTGCGCGAAGGAAACCTGAGTCCGTCCCTCGAAGACGTCCTTCTGCTCACCCAGCACCGGCAGGCCGGCGGCCAGTGTCGAGTCGATCCGGAAGCCACGGTCCGGGTCCCAGTACGGCGTCAGCAAGTCGAGATGATAGTGCAGTCCAATAGTGGACAGCGTGTCGAATCGCTCCGCACCCGGCGTGTGGAAGCGCGGATAAGGCAGAAAGCGATTCTGGTTGGCGGCGAATACCTCGGCATAGTGTGCGGGCGGCAGATAGAAACTCGACGACTCGTCGAAGATATAACGGCCATAGACAGCCGTGCGATTGAGGCCGGCCCCATGCGAACGCAGCTCAACGAAACTGCGCTCGATGTTGAACCCCACCTCCGTCTTGGGGAAGGGCCAGTTGGGAAGCGTCACGTCCGCTCCGCAGCCGATGTCGCCGGACTCCGGACGCAGGCCCGCGTACACACCTCCCTGAAAGGAGTGCGAACGGAACGCCCCCAGCCGGACGCCGAGGACGGCCGCCCGTGTGAACCACGGCTCTTCCCAACTTGGATCGTAGACCCACGGCCCAAACAGAAGGTTCCAGCGGTCGTGGGCGCACGTCAACTCGGTTTCGTCGAACGTTGTGTAAAGCGGAGTGAGGTGCCAGCAAACCTCCGGCTTCCAGCTATTGTTGGCCGGGTTGCTGTCGAGCAGGACGCCATCAGGATCGACTGCGATCTGTTGGGGGCGGCGCGGCAGCCATAACTCGACGCGCACCTGTCTCCGTGAAAGAGGCTCGATCAGCGCTCTTGGATCTTTCAACGCATACGCCTGCGCGGATGGGTCGATCGGCACGCGCAGGGAGAATCCCTCCTCGCCCTCGAAGCGCACGGCGATTTCGGTGGGTTCGTTGATTTCTCCCTTCTGGCGCAGCAGGATCGTCGCCTTGCACGGACAGTGATCCTCTCCCGGTTCCGTTGGCGGGGGAGGGGAACCATCGTGGTGCTTCAGCGAGGCCAACTCGACCTTGTCGATGCACCAGTCGGTCAGACCACTGCCATAGACCCAGTCGTGAAAGAACTGCTCCCACGAATGGTCCGTCATCAGTTCCAACTCATTTTGCAGTTCGGCGGTGTGCAGCAGGCCAAAGCGGTGACGTTCGACCAGATGATGACAGAACGTGAGAAAGTCACTCGCGCCAAGCCGGGCCTCGATCATGCCGAACACCTTGGCCCCACGGCCGGCGGCAAAGGCACTCCACCGCGCCGGGTCCTCAAATTTGGGCAGGGCCTGGGCGGCAGGGCCTCCCTCGTCGCGCGCCAGAAACTCGTCGAGAGTGCCTGCGGAAAAGTCCTCCCGGCGCACGGTTGGAAGCCATCCCAGAATGCGCGGATACACGAAGAAGGCATTGTTCCGGCCGCGTGTCTTATCGAGGAGCCGCTTCGCCGAGAAGGCGGAGAAACCCGCATCGAGATAAGGCTCGGCGTAGCCATCGGTCCCGACGAGATTGTACCACCATTGCTGGGCGACTTGCTGGGAGACGATGTACTCGGCGTAGCCCGCGGCGAACTCGGGCAGCTCGAAGACGCGCGTGTCGATCATTGCCAGCCCGCCGCAAGCGCGGGCATTCCAGCCCAGGTACGTCTCGGCGATCGTGAACTCGGGATAGGGATAGGGTCCGTACCACTCCGCATAGGCGAGCAGGGCAACGCGGGCAGCCTGGAGCAAACGGCGCGCAGCGGCGGCGTGTTCCGGGAAGGCGACACAGCGCAGCCGCACCGGACCTGCCTGCTCGACGAATTCCTGATAGCGGTCGCTCGCCAGCAGCGCGAAATCGCGAGCCTGGAATGGTCCCGAGAACAATTCGCTCCAGCCGTTGCCGAGATCGTGGAGAGCGGCTGTCTGTCCGGTGCAGGCGAGCACCTGACCCGTTGGAACGTGTACGCGCAGGCGGTAGCGCCCCGCCTCGTGACAGACTGCCTGGTGCCAGGGGACGAACGGCGTCGGATGCCAGCCCTCGGCGTCGTGCAGAGCGAGCGTCGGCAAACAGCCGCTCAGAAACGTCACGCCTTGCCAGTGTCCCCATCTTCCCTGTTTTTCCGGCAAGCAAAGTTGGAAACGCAGGTCGATGGTAACGGACTCTCCCGGTTGCAGCGGTTGGGCCAGTTGGACGCTCAGCGTCGTCTTATCGTCGCGGAATTTGTGGACCAGCGCCAGCGCCTTCTCTCGATCGGCAAGCGCGGGGATCTCGACTCCGTGCAGCAGCAGCGTCGGTTCCGCGCCGCCAAGGGCTTCACCGGGATCGACGCGGACCAGTTCGAGCATCTTGGCAAGACGGATGTTGTGGCCGGGAGGCAGAGTGTAGTGAGCGTGGGCGTTGAAGAGCAACTCGGTAACCGGCCCGGGTCCAGGATTGACCCAGGTGACGCGCTCGTGGACTTCCGCCTGGTGGTGTTGGACGTCGAGCAACAGGGCGATGTCATACTGCGGCGGCTGAGCGGCCCTGGCAACGCCAGGGAAGATGGCGAGGGCCAGCAGCAGGCACACCCCGGCCGCTCGCGAGCCGAGCGGCCAGTGACATGGGTATGTCAGCGATGGAAAATGACGGCCCGAGATGGTAATCCTCTCTGGCAGATAGTGTGGTGCGGGAGGCTTCTACCCTCCAAACCCCACGAACACAAGCGCAGATAATAAGGTGGTCTCACGGAACAGACTGCCCATCTTCGCATCCGGTCGCGGTGCAGTCGCTATCCAACTGACCAGAGAATGCTCAGGATGAGTCCTCGCTTTCCACCTCCGCAAATTTCATCTGGTGTTTTCCGGGGGACGTTGGCATGATCCGCGCAGGAAATCATCGCGCCCGGGAAAGCGTGTTTTCTCAGGAGAATGGCGGTTTCTCACGACCGGCGCTGCTATTGAGCGGTGCATGTCCATGGCCGGACAGATCAATCGGCCCCGGCATTGCATAGGGAAGGTTTGCCGCTGCATACACCCTCGATTCGCACCTCCCTTGACATCCGCACAGTCATTCGCCCGATGACTCGCGACTCGCACCCTGATTAGACCTCTCTGAATTATTCGGGAAATGGATTATCTGGTCCCAGATACGGAACGGACCTGACGGCTCCCTATCAAGGATGAATGAAGGAGAGACAGATGGATCGTGTCCTGAACCCTGCCAGCAACGTGCTTATCACTGGCGCAACAGGGTTCATCGGCGGAGAAATCATCCAGCGTCTCGAGGACCACACTCAAGGAACAATCTGGAGTCTCGTTCGTCCGCGCACCAACCTCGCGGTCGCGAACCGGCTGGTGGAGCGTTACCACCGCAGCGGTCTATTGCGTCCGCTGGGGGCGCACGTCCGGGTCATTCCCGGGGATGTCACCCAACCCGGGTGGGACCTGGCCCAGGACCACCTGGCCGACATCCGGCGCGACGTGGACTTCATCATCCACTGTGCGGCCGACACCTCGTTTGCCCCGGACCACGACACCAGGCAGACCAACGTCGATGGCGTCCGGCACCTGATCGGCCTGGCCCAGCAGTGCCGGCGGCCACCGCTGATCGTCTACATCAGCACGGCGTCGAACATCGGCAAGGCGGCTCATTGCTGTCTGTCGGAGGACCAGGGCTGCCAGCCGGACAACCAGCACTTCAACGGCTACACCCAGTCGAAGGCGGAGGCGGAATCGCTGCTCCGGGCCAGCGGTTTGCCGGTACTCAATCTGAGGCCGACCATCGTCCTGAGCGCCGATATGCCGGACCCCGGCTTCGCCAAGCAGATCCTCTGGTGTGTGCCGCTGATGTATCTGTTCCGCTGCCTGCCACTCGACGCCAACGCACGCCTGGACCTCGTCGATGTCCGCTTCGTGGCCGAGGCTACCCTCGCGCTGCTGTGCCATCCGGGCCGGCACTACAACTGCTATCACCTGTCCGCCGGCGCGAACAACTGCATGACCATCGGCCAGCTCGGCGAAATCGTCCACGCCCGCTACAAGCGCAATCAGCCCTTGCGCCTGGTGCCTCCCCAGGAGTGGACGGCGGCCGATCAGCGGGCCATGCTCCGGACGGCAGTGCATCGCCGGCTGTTCCTGTCGCTGCGCCACTACATGCCCTTCCTCAACATGGACGTGGTCTTCGACGACAGCCGGCTGCATGCCGAACTCGGCGAGACTGGCCCGACCGTGCGAGCGCCCCAGGACTACCTGCCCGGTCTGTTGCGGCTGATCCGTCATCAGGCCGCCCTGCAAGAAGCGGCCATGCCTTGAGGCAGGCGTTCGACGAAGTGGCAATCGTGCGGGGACTGAGCCGGATGGACGCGAACGAGACCGATACGGCAGAACAGGGCGGCCGGGGCGGATGGGGAATCCTCGCTCTGGTCACCCTGCTCCTGTTTACCGACCTGCTCAGTTACGAACTCGTTGTGCCGATCCTGTCGGACTATGCCGGCGCCTGGAACATCGGCGAGGCCCAACTCGGCTTGCTCTTCAGCACTCATGAGCTGGCCATGCTCCTGGCCTTGCCGTTCGCGGCGTGGTTGTCCGACCGCTTCGGGGCCGTGCGCGGACTCCAGTTCGGCGCCGCCGGGCTGTTCCTGAGCCAGGTCCTTTATGTGACAGCGAACGGTGCGGCGATGCTGTTCGCGGCGCGGGGCCTTCAGGGAGTGGCGAGCGGCATAGTCATGACGGCCGGGCTGGCCCTGCTCGCGGCCGGCTATCCAGCCGGACGCCGCGGGCAGGCGCTGGGGACCGCCATGGGCGGCATGTCGCTCGGGACGCTGCTCGGCCCGCCGCTGGGCGGTTTCCTGTTCACGCGCGGCGGGCCAACCTGTCCCTTCCTCGTCATGGCCGGCTGGGCGCTCGTCCTCACGATCGGGCTGGCTTTTCTGCCCGGCCGGCGCTTTCGGGCGGCGACAGAAGCACGTCCCTCGCTTCTGTCCGGCTGGAGAGATTACCTCGGCACGGCCATCGTGGTCGCGATGGGAGCGGCGTTCATCAGCGCCCTGGAACCGACACTTCCCTTGCACTTGAAAGAGCGGCTGCGCGCCACGCCGACCGAATGCGGTCTGTTGTTCGGGCTGGGCGCGCTGGCGTATGGGGTCTTTGCCCCTCTGGCCGGCTGGGCCGCGGAGCGCTGGGGCGAGCGCCGCGTCATGCTTGCCGGGTTGATCGCCTGTATGCTGACCCTGCCGCTGATCGCGTTGCCGCGTTCGTGGATTGGCCAGGCCCTGACCCTGGCAGCGTTCGGGATTTCCTTCGGCTGTCTTCTGACGCCCACCTTACCTGCCATCGCCTCGGTTTGCGAGAAACGCAAGCCGCCTGCTTTCGGCGCCGCCTACGCCTCGTTCAATTTCGCGTACTCCCTTGGAATGGCTATCGGCCACGTCACGGGCGGCGTTCTGATGCGAACGGTCGGCTTTGGCCTGACCCTGCTCACGTTCAGTGTCGTGTCGCTGTTTGTCCTCCCGCTGCTCGTGGCCGGCTCCCGGGCGGCAAAGCCCTCCTTATCCTGACATCCAGTCCGACGCCGCTTGCGGCTTAGCGG
>JBBSDR010000197.1:0-8481 GCA_038240465.1 Gemmatales bacterium | reverse complement strand
GCCGGACGCGCTCCGCTCGAAGACTCGCGTCGCGGCTAACCAATCACGGAATGGGGATGAGTCGCAGGCTCCGCAGGTCGATCATCGCGCCGTTGATCTTGCCGTCGCTGCGGAAGAGCATTCGCTGCTTGCCCGACTTCAACGTCAATTCACCAATCTTCGCCTGTCGATACGTCTCCCAGACACCCGTGCTGGCGACCGTCCCTGTCAATCGAGCATCAATAGTCTGCAACTGAAAGCGATTGCCGGCCGTTTTGGCGTGACAGGACCAGTCCATCTCCACGACGTACTTGCCTGCCTTCGTAACGTCCACCTCCCATTCCGCGCGATCGTCCTCACTCGACCACCAGCCGAGGTTGACGTACTGCGCCTCGAAGACCAGCGTCTTGCCGTAAATCTCCGCGTTCGCCGCCGTCAACTTCAGCGAACCATCCGCGGCAGGACGGACCACTTCCGGCCTGTTGCCCTCGAACGTCTTGCGCCGCGGGGTTGGCACCACACCCCGGATAAACTCGAAGACGTCGGCGAGGTCCTGCGGCTTCAACTCCTTTTCGAGTCCGTCCGGCATCGGCGATTTGCCCGTGCTGACCAGCGCTTCGAGATCGCGGCGCAAGATCACTACCGGTTTGCCGTCCGGACCGGTCAGCGTCACGCTCGTGCTGGTCTCCGACGTCACAACGCCGCTGTATTGCTTGCCGCCGCTCGTCGTCGCCTGATACTGAAGATAGCGCGCCTCCACGGCGCGATTCGGATCGAGGACCGCGATCAGCAGCGTCTGCGAGGCGCGATCCGACAGCGAGCCGAGGTCCGGACCGACGTCATTTCCCACGCCCGCCAGCTTGTGACAGACGGCACAGTGCTTCACGAACAAAGGCCGGCCGCGCTCGACGTCGCCATTCAGCGTCAGCACACTGCGATAGGCGTCGATGACCTTCTGACGATCCGAATCGAGTGAGCCGGCGAAGAGTCTCTCAGCCCGCTTGCGCACGGCGTTGCTGCGATACTGTAACAGCCGCTGGCGGCGAATCGCATCGACGTCGGCGGGCAATACTTCCTTCTTCTCAATCGCATCGAGGACCGCCTTCGCGCCCTCCTCGCGCGTGAGCAGCGCCTCGAGGACCTGGACGCGAAGAGCAGGACTGTGGCTCTTCCAGCCGCGCAGCAGCAAGCCGGACACATGCGCGTCTTGCAGTTTGCCGAGCGACACGACGGCCGCATTCTGCAACTCGTCGGCGTTCTGCGGAGTCAGCAAACTGGCGAGAAGGTTCGCGTCCTCCGCCTGACGAGTCATGCCGCGTCCGAGCAAGGGTACGGCCTGCACGCGCGCGGCCGGCACTGCCTTCTCGTCGGCAACGGCGGCCCGCGCCGCGACGAACAGCCCTTCGACTCGGCGCAGCGATTCCTTCAGCGGATCGTCCGCGTTCTTCGCGAGTACGGCCAGGGACGAACCGCGTGCTTCCAGGGCGTCGAGCAGGCCAGAAAGAGCGGTGTACTGCCACGCACCATACTGCCCCTTCTCCGGCGTGCCGACAGCGCCGAGAAGCGAGGCGATGGTCCCCGGCTGGCCGAAGGCGCTGGCCAGTCGAAGCAGCCGATCGATCAGGGCGGCGGGCGGTGGAGCATTCTTGCTCTCGCTCAGGACGGCGTTCAGCACCGTGTCGAGGTTTTTGGCGCTGACGGAACTGAGGACGGCGGTGAGCAGACGGCGTTCGTCGGCCTCGCGCACCGCAAGCTGACCCAGCGCCCGTCCCGCGCGCGGATCGTCCCAGTAACCGAGCGTGTAAGCCAGTTGCATGCGGACAAAGGCGTCGCTGTCCTTGACGCGCTCAAGGAGGGCCGCGTCGAACTCGCTCGCCTTGCTCAGGTGGCGTTCGGCGATACGGATCGCCTGCCGCCGCACTCCGGGATGTTCGTCGTTCAGAGCTTTTCGCAACAACTTCGCCTGTAGCGCATCGAGTCCGTCGAGCGTGCAGAGCGCATGCACGCGGGCGAGTGGACGCGGACTCTCCAGCGCGAGCTTTTCCAGCAGCGGCACGGCGGCGCGATCGTTCTTCCACAGCAGCATCATCTGGACCGTGTCGCGCTGCCAGCCGCTGGGGCTGTCGAGGGCGGCAACGAGATGCGCTGTGTCGAGACGGTCCAGACGCGGAATGGCGCGCGGCTTCTTGTCGGCGGGATGGACGCGATAGATGCGGCCAAGCTCATGGCCGGCGCGCAGGTCGAGCCGCTTTTGCCAGTCGGCCGGGATCCACTGCGGATGTTCGATGACATGGCGATACATGTCGGCCACCCAGAGAGCGCCATCCGGCCCTGTCTGAATCATCGTCGGCCGGAACCAGTTATCGCGCGAACGCAGAAACTCACTCGTCTGTTCGTCGTCGGCGCGGCGGCCGTGGAACGTGACGCCGGACGGAGCCAGCTCCTGGCGATGAACCAGGTTGTGGACCGGCTCGCTGATAAAGGCGTTGTCGGCGAAAGCAGGGCCGAAGAGGTCGTCGCGATAGACGATCGAACTGCAGGCCGAGGTGAAGCGATTGGCGCTGGCGGGATTGTTGAAGCGCGGCAGCGTCCGGCTGATGGGATAGACCTGTGCCGGCCCCGGCACGATGTGGACGATTGGCGGCGGTGGAGCGAGGTGCGGATTGCGGCGCAGGTAGTGATCGTCGAGGGCGAAGTGCCAGAGCGGATTGCTGTTGTTGTTGCCGAACCAGTTGCCCCAATCGTCGTGGCCCCGGCCGTACTGCGTCTGTCCGGTCTGGGCCTCGAACTCGCCGGTGTCGGGACGGAAGCGAAAATCCCGGCCGCTGATGTTGACGACCTTGCCTGTCAGCGTTGACTTGACCTGCCCGCCGCTATCGCCGTTGGCCCCGTAGATCCAGCCGTCGAGACCCCAGGCCAGCGTGTTGACGCGATGCTGCTGATTGCCCTCAACGAACCCGGTGAACAGCTTCTTGACGACATCCGCCTTGCCAGTGCCTTAGGTGTCCTCGGCATAGAGGATGTCCGGCGCGGCGGTAATCAGCACACCCTTGCGCCAGGGCAGCACTCCCGTCGGAAATGGCACGTTATCGAGGAAGACGGTCGCCCGGTCGTACTTGCCGTCGCCCTTGGTGTCTTCGAGGAACTTGATGCGCCCGCCGGGCTTGCCCTTGCCATCGACGCCGAGAGGATAGTCGCCCATCTCGACGACCCAGAACTTGCCATCGGCACCCCAGGCGAAGGCGATCGGGTCCTGCACCAGCGGCTCGGCGGCCAGCAACTCGACGGCGAACCCCGGTCGCGGCTGCATCAGTCGAAGCGATAACTGCGGGCTCTTCGGCCCCGGTTCGACGCCGGTTTGCAGTTCGTGAAACCCGCGCCGATCAACGTGATGCTCGAGCAGGGTCGTGTGTTCGTTCTGCCACCAAAGCCGCCGCGAATGAATCCATGCGCCATTGTCGCTGCCATTGCGCGTGATGGGCGGAATGCCATCCGGCGTGTCGCCCTTGCCCTGCATGCCCGTGCGGCTCCAGCCCTTCTCCATCGACGCGAACAGATGGACGGCGTAGCGCTTCTCGTTCGCGAAAACAATGTCGTCGAAGCCATCGCCGTCGAGATCGACGAAACGCAGTCCCCGATCGCGGCCCTCGGCATCGACGAGAGCAGTCCCCTCGGGCAGAGCGAAGGGCAGTTTGAGCCACTTCTTTTTCGCGCCATCGCGGCGAAAGACGGCGTTCTGCGTGTCATTGCCGACGATCAACTCGCACACGCCATCGCCATCGAGATCTCGCAGCCGGACGCCGCGATCGCGGCCCCTGTCGGCGAACAGGATCGGTTTGCCGTCCAACTCCAGGCCGTCGAGCAGCGGCTTGTCCTCGACCCAGCGGCCATCGAAGTGCCAGGCGCCGCTGACCTTATCGGTGCGAACGAGCAGCGACGGCCGGCCATCGGCATGCAGGACGCCGAAACGAGCGCCCGCCTCGCCGGCGAGTGACACCGGGGTGTCACTGACAATCCAGCTTTTCATTGCCGGCGACCAGAGGCGCGTCTGCTTCACCCTGGCGTTGCCGATGACGACGTCCATGAAGCCGTCGCCGTCGAGATCAATGAGACGAACGCCGTTGTCGCTGCCGTCATCGGCGCGAAGAGGGACGCCGCCGAGAGCATTCTTCGTCAGCCGATCGCGGGCCTCGCGGAAGGTGAGAAACTTGACTTTCTTGCCATACTTCGTCGTGGCGTGATCGATAAGGTCGATGACCTGCTCGGCCTTGCACCAGCCATGCGGATGAAAGACGAGGTTGAGCGTACCCTTCTTGGCGACGACGGCGTCGAGGGCCGCCATCCAGTCGCGCGAGGTGACGGGGTTATTGCTGCCGTGCAGATGTTTGCCCTGCCAGTCGCTGGGCGTCAGGCAGGGAAACTCCCAGCAGAGGCGATTGATGACATAGGGATAGCAGTAGTTCTCGATCCAGTTGACGAAGGAGCGATCGAGCGGCAGATAGCGGCGAAAGCGCTCGGCGCCGCCGTCGCGAAAGACGTCGCGTGGAATCTCAGGATCGTCCGGCGTGAAGACGGTGAAGACGGAGCTATCGAGTTCGAGGAAGTTCTTCTTCGGCGTGGTCCGATTGAAAATCTCGGAAAAGAAGCGCGGGCTGAGTGTGTTGAGCGAGTCGCAGCAGGGCATGCGGAAGGCGACGGGCCGATTGCCGGACACCTCGTTGAGCAGATCGGTGCAGCGATCGACAGCCGATTTCGCCGTCGGCAGATCGCCGCCGCGCAGCAGCGGACAGGGATGATCGATGGTATGGACCTCGAAGCTGAGTCCCTCCTTGAGCCATGTTTGCAGGTGTGGATGTTTCGGGTCGATGGTGCAGGTCATGATGCTGACGGGAGCGCGGCCATCGATCTTCTTGAGGCGATTGAGGATGGGCCGAAGGAACTTCTCCCAGGTCTCGGGTCCGCGCATGTCGTCGATGGCCAGGACGACGACAGCTTCGACGCCGTCCTCGCCGACCCACTGCGGCGTCGTCAAGCGCGGCGAGGTACGCTGGACGTGATAGGGATTGTTCTCATCGAGAGGGACGAGCCGATTGCCGTCGGCCGCCCGGGTGTGAAGACCGGGAAGGAGCAACAGGAGCAGGGCCAGCCGGCGCATGGTGACGACTCGCAAGGAGACAAAGGCGATCCTCGCGCGATGGTACTCGCCGGAAGGGGGCGCGTAAAGCAAGAAGCGGGGTTAGCCGCGATGCGAGTCTTCGAGCGGAGCGCGTCCGGCGTTATCGCGCCGAATGGACCGGCGCTGCCTCCGCGATAAGCGAAAGTCAATTGCAAATTGCAAATTGCAAATTGCAAATTGATCGGAAGCCTCTCGGAGAGACTCTGTCATCTCTGATGCGGCTCTTCAATTTACACTTTGCACTTTGCACTTTGCACTTTGCAATTGACTCTCAATTCGCCCAATGGTTCGCCGCGACGCGGAGTCCTCGGAGTGGAGCGCGTGCGGCGTTATCGCATTACAAGGACAATCTCGACGTGAAGGTGGCCGTGCCGGTGCTGCCCAATGGACCCCCGACGCCCGACGCCCGACGCCCGTCGCTGAATCCTCCGAGCGACACCATCGAAACACAAGAGGCCCCCGTCCAACTCCTTGCCGGACGGGGGGCCTCGAGCCAGCGGAAGTGTGACGGTTGACCCGCCACGTTTTGTGAACGCCAGCCGAAAGCGAACTTGCGCCCCCTCGGATGGCCCTCACCCGTCCGCTTGCGCGGCTCGGCTTGTCAAGCATGACAAACCGTTCTGGGTAAAGAAAACCGCTTGCGTCGGTTCGCGAACAGGGATAAAATTTAATGATTGAAGGAGAAGTTCGTCTGCCCTGCCAGCCGTATTTCCGCCGCCTCATTTGCCAGGCGCAAGTGCCGCCAACTCAAACGTCCCTCCAGGACACTGCGACTCGGACGGGAAGCTTGAAGACGCAGTTGCCAAACACTCAGAGCCAGTCGCCCATCAGCCGAAACTCGATCTTCCGCGAGAATCAGCGGCCCATTCCTGCGGGCGGGGTGATTCTGAACACTGAACTGATAAGCCTCGACAATTGAGGAGTCCCGATCGATGCCGTTGCAACCCTCTCTCCCGCCAGCATCCAGCGAGCAATCCAACCCGAGTTCCGCGAATGGCTCGGTCCTGCCGAAGCCGACTCGCCTGCCCCAGGCGCGGCGGAGGCGGAAGACCAACCGCTTCCTCATTCCGGTCGTCGTCGTTGTCATGCTGGTACTCGGCGGCAGTGTCTGGGCCTTGTGGTTCCGCGGCCCGCAGGCCCGGACGGACCTGGCGACCACGAAGGTCGAGTACAAGGACCTGCAACTCAAGATCACCGAGCGCGGCGCCCTGGAAGCGAAAGAGAACCGCGACGTCAAGTGCGAGGTCAAGACCGGCAGCCGCGGCGCGCCCAAGATCAAGTGGGTCGTCGAGAACGGTACGCTGGTCAAGAAGGGCGAGTTACTCGTCGAAATCGACGACTCGTATCTCCAGGAACAGGCCACGAACCAGCAGATCGTCCGCGACCGGGCCGAGGCCGACAGGACCGCCGCCCAGCAACTCCACCCGCTCAAGAAGACGGCGATCGCGCTGGCGACCAAGACCCTCGACAAGTGGATCAAGGGCGATTATCTACAGTCGCTGCACGACCTCGAAGGCCAGATCCAGACGGCCGAGTCGAACCTGCTTCAGGAGGAAGACCGGACGTCCTGGGTGGCGCGGATGGTCAAGAAGGGGTACATGACCGCCAGCCAGGAAGAGGCCGAGCGCGCCTTGCTGATGGGCAACAAGCTGGGCCTCCAGAAGGTGCAGGAGCAGAAGAAGGTCCTGACCGATTACACCGACCCCACCACCCGTCAGGACCTGGAGAACAAGATCCTCGATGCCAACGTCCAGGAGCGGACGGCTTACTTTGACATGCTGACCAAGGATGCCGTCTTCAAGCAGCAAGATGCGCTCTACAAGGACCTCAAATTGCAGATCGATCAGTGCAAGGTCAAGGCCCAGTACGACGGCATCGTGGTCTACGCTGTTCCCGAGCAGACGCGCATGGGCAGCGGGGCCACGCAGTCGATCATTGCCCAGGGCGAGCCGGTCCAGTACGGCCAAAAGATGATGAGCATTCCCGACCTGTCGCACATGCTCGTCAACGTCCGCATTCACGAGGCGTTCATCAATCAGATGAAGGATGGATTGCCGGTGACGGTCCGGATCGATGCCGTGCCGGGCAAATCGTTACGGGCCCGGGTGAAGAGCGTGGCCAACGTCGCCTCCGCCCAGGACTGGATGTCGCCGGACGTGAAGGTCTACCAGGCTTATGTGGAAATCAAGTCCTCCGTGGAGGGACTCAAGCTCAAGCCCGGCCTCAGCGCCAGCTGCACGATCTTTACCGAGTCGCAGGCGAAACACGTCCTGGCCGTGCCGGTCCAGTCGGTCGTGAGTCCGCTGGAGAGAAACGGCAAGCCGCGCTGCTTTGTGCAGAGCCCCACGGGTCCCGAGACGCGCGAGGTCGAACTCGGCCTGACCGACGAGAAGTTCATCGAAATCAAGAGCGGTCTTCAGGAGGGCGAAGAGGTCATCCTGAACCCGCGCGTCCTTCTGAGCGAGAAGGAGAAAAAGGGCACCAAGGAGGACGAAAAGATGCTGGGCGGCAAGCCGGGCGACAAGGGCCAACCCGATGGAAACAAGGGCAAGAGCAGAGGCAAGCCGGCAGACCAGCAGTAAGCGTGTATCCTGCGCCGCTTGCGGCCCGATGGCCGCGAGCGGCAATCTCTCCTCCTCTGGACCCGGCCGATCATGGGTGCTATCGTTCGCATCGTGGACGTGGTGAAGAACTACCATCTCGAGGGTGGCATCGTTCGCGCCCTGCGGGGTGTGTCGCTGCAGGTCGAGGAGGGGGACTTCGTCGCCCTCATGGGTCCGTCGGGTTCCGGCAAATCGACGCTGCTGAACGTGCTGGGCTGTCTCGACCGGCCGACCAGTGGGGAATACTACCTCGGCGACGAGGAAGTGGCCCAGATGGAAGACGACCAGCTCTCGGAGATCCGCAGTCTGTACCTCGGCTTTATCTTCCAGTCGTACAACCTGCTGGCCCAGTACACGCTCGTCGAGAACATCGAAGTGCCGTTGCTCTATCAGCCCAGGCGGCTGGGGCCCGAGTCGCGCGAGCGCTGCATCGAACTGGCGGAAATGGTCGGGCTGGGCGACCGGCTGGAGCATCGGCCGACGCAACTGTCCGGCGGCCAGCAGCAGCGTGTGGCCATCGCTCGCGCTCTCGTCAACGACCCGCATGTGATCCTGGCCGACGAGCCGACTGGCAATCTCGACTCGCGCACCAGCGACGAGATTATGGGCCTGCTCACCCGGCTCAACGAGGCGGGCAAGACGATCATCATGGTCACCCACGAAAACGACATCGCCAGTTGGGCTCGCCGCGTCGTGCGTCTGCGCGACGGCGTCATCGAGTCG
>JBBSDR010000196.1:0-8482 GCA_038240465.1 Gemmatales bacterium | reverse complement strand
TGCCGCGGCCACGGTTTTTTTGGGGGGGGCCGCGGGGGGGGCAAAACGCCCGCCCGCCCCCCCCCCCCACGCCCCGGCGGCGCGGCTAACCCCCAGTGTATTTTCCCAGGAAGGTTTCGCAAACTGGGCGCAACTCCGCAGCGATGTTAGCTGCATGATTGCCGAATTACTAGGAAAATGCGGACAGGTCGGGTAAAATGGCAGGGCAATCGGTGAGCAGCGTTGAGCCAATCGAAGTGAACGAGAAGCATAACATGGCCGTATCAAGGCCATTGGGCGAGGTGGGCATGGCGGTCGCCCCATCCAAAAATCTGCCTGCGGTCAATCATCCAGACGGATTGCCGGACCGCGGAGTGATCGGTGGACGCTATCAGGTCCTGCGAATCCTGAAGGCCGGCCATGACAGGGAAACTCTGCTGGCCGCCGATCTCACTCACGGGACAACCGTGGTGATCAAGACGGCGATGGCGGCATCGTTCTCGGCCACGGCGCGGATGCGCCTCGAACATGAAGCCCACCTCCTTTCGCAAATCACGAATGGGCCGTTCCCCCCTTTGCTCGATCACGGCTCCGAGGGCGAACACGTCTACCTCGTCCTGCCCTTCATCACGGGAATCACGCTACAGGCGCGTTTGCGTCAAGGCCCCTTGAGTGTGCTGGACACGATCGCGCTGGGCCGTGCGATCCTCGACGCGCTGGGCGCGGCGCATGTGCACGATGTGCTGCACCGCGATGTCAAGCCCGCCAATGTGATCGTGGATGAAGGAACCCCGCTGCGCGAGGCCACGCTCATTGACTTCGGGCTGGCGCTCAGCACCAACCTGGACGCGAGTATTCGGGATCAATCGGTCGAGACCGCGCAATACCTGTCACCGGAAGGAGCGGGACTCCTGGACCAGGAAGTCGCCGACTGTTCCGATTTGTACTCGGTTGGGATTGTGCTTTTCGAGTGCCTGGCCGGCAGGCCGCCGTTTCAAGGGAGCAGTGTCGGCGAAGTGCTGCGACAACATATCACGTCGCAGCCGCCTGAATTGCGAAGTCTCGGACTGCCGGTCCCTCGTGCCCTGGATGAAGTGATCCAGCGGTTGCTGCGCAAGGACCCACGCGATCGCTACCAATCGGCCCAGGCCGTGGTTGCCGACCTCAAAGTGATCGCGGAAGCCTTGCGACAAGGTGAGTCAGAACCGTCCCTCGTCGTCGGGTTGCATGATCGGCGGCATACGCTCACGGAGCCGGCGTTCGTCGGTCGCGGCCAGGAGTTGGCAGCCCTTCAGACGCAGTTGGAACACGCGCAGGCCGGTCAAGGATGCCTGGTGCTGTTGGAAGCCGAATCGGGCGGCGGCAAAAGCCGTCTGCTGGCTGAATTTGCCCTCCGAGGCGCACAAAAAGGAGCGTGGATTTTGCGCGGGCAAGGCCTGGACCAGGCTGCCCAGCGCCCGTTTCAGTTGCTGACGGGAGTGGCGGAAGGGGTGATCGCGACCGCACGCCGGGAACCCGGCATGGAGGAGAAAATCCGCATCGCCCTGGGAGACCACGAAGCAGCAGCCTGCTCTGCCCTTCCGGAACTGGCGAAGCTCTTTGGCTCAGGTGTCCTGGGCAAACTGGGTCCTGAGACATTTGCAGAAACACGGAGCGTCCAGGCGCTGGCTGCCCTCCTTGATGCGTTGGGAGCGACAGGCCGGCCCGTGCTGGTGCTGCTGGATGACTGCCAGTGGGCGGACCAGATGACGCTGAAAGTCCTGAGCAACTGGCAGCGCCAACCGGCTGTCGAGCAGCGTCCTGTCCTCCTGGTCGCCGCCTTTCGGTCGGAAGAAGTCCCTTCGAGCCATCTGCTGCGCACCTTGCAGGCCGCAACTCATCTGACGCTGCCCACGTTCCAGGCTGTCAACGTTCGCAAGCTGGTCGAGTCGATGGCCGGGCCGCTGCCGGACGAGGCAGTGAATGCGATCGAGCGCCTGGCGGAAGGAAGCCCGTTCATGGCGGCTGCGGCACTGCGCGGGCTGGTGGAATCGGGCGCCCTGGCGCCGATACCGACAGGATGGCGCGTCGAGCCACTGGCCATGGCCGATGTGCAGTCCTCCCGGCATGCCGCCGCTTTCCTTGCTCGCCGCATTGAATTGTTGCCGGAGACAACGGTCACGCTACTCTCCGTGGGGGCCGTGCTGGGTAAGGAGTTCGACCTGTTTACCGCGGCGAAACTGGCACGGCAGACATCGGCCGAGGCCATCACCGCGTTCAACGAAGCTTGCCACCGGCATATCGTTTGGGCTAAGGGTAAGGATAGTCAGTGCGCCTTCATCCACGATAAGCTCCGCCAGACCTTGCTCGATCGTCTGCCCGAGCGGGAAGTCCAGGAATTGCACCTGCGCGCTGCGCTCGACCTCGAAACGCAGGATCCCCAGCGCGTTTTTGAATTGGCCTACCATTTCGACGCCGCTGGAGAAAATCAACGTGCATTACCCTATGCTCTTGCTGCTGCCGAGCAGGCCAGGAGCCAGCACGCGCTGGAGACTGCCGAAGAACAGTATCGCATCGCCGAGCGCGGCGCTTCCACCGACCAGGCCATCCGTTACCGGATTGCCGAAGGTCTCGGCGATGTGCTCATGCTGCGTGGCCGCTACGATGAAGCGGCAAGGCAAACCGAGGCGGCACGGGAACTTGCCGAGGGGGACGTTGCCAAGGCCCAAATTGAGGGCAAGTTGGGCGAACTAGCCTTCAAGCGCGGCGACATGAAAACGGCCATGGAGGCCATCGAACGTGCCCTCGAACGGCTCGGCAAGAAGGTGCCACAATGGTCGGGGACGTTCTTTTTGAAAATGGTGTGGGAAGCGTTCGTGCAGCTTCTGCACACCCTTCTTCCCGTTCTCTTCCTGGCCCGCAAAAAGTTGGAGGGTGTGGAGAAGCAACTCCTCATTATCCGCCTCCACAATCGCTTGACATACGCCTACTGGTTCAAACGCGGGCAGATTCCGTGCCTGTGGAGCCACTTGCGGGGCATGAACCTAGCTGAGCGATATTCTCCCACGCTGGAGTTGGCGCAAGCCTATTCGATTCATGCTCCGGTCATGAGCCTTGTCCCCTATTTCAGTCGGGGTATCGCCTATGCCCAGAAGTCATTGGTCATTTACAAGTCACTAGGAGACCTGTGGGGACAGGGGCAATCGCTTCATTTCTATGGCATCGTCCTTTATGTGGCCTCGCGTTACCAAGAAGCCATCGAGAAACTCCGCGAAGCAGTGCGGTTGCTGGAGCGAACGGGCGATTACTGGGAGGTCAACATCGCCCTTTACCACACCGCTCTCAGCCTCTATCGACTGGGCGACCTCCGCGCCGCAGTTTCATTGGCCAGGCAGATCCACCAATCGGGACTGGAACTCGGTGATATCCAGGCTTCGGGGGTCTGCGTGGATGTGTGGGTACTCGCTTCCGGGGGCCAAGTCAGTCCGGAGACGTTGCAGACCGAACTTCAGCGTCCACGCGAAGACATTCAGGTAAGCGCCCAGGTGATGTTGGCTGAAGGGGTTCGGCTCTTCATGGGTGAGCGCTTCGGAGAGGCGGTGCTCGCTTTCGAGAAAGGCCACCAACTCGCGGTAAACGCCGGTATCCATAACGCCTATGTCCTCCCCCTTCGATCATGGCTCGTCTCGGCATTGCGCCGGCAAGCCGAGACGACCTTCAACTGGACGCCTGAACGTCGGACCACACTGCTCAAGCGCGCGAGCAAGGTAGCCAGGAAGGCGCTGAAGGTCGCCCGCACGTTCCAAAACGACTTGCCGCACGCCCTTCGCGAGAGTGGCCTCATTGCCGCGATGCAAGGCTACATCCGCCAGGCGCGCAAGCACCTGGATGAAAGCCTCGCCGTGGCCGAGCGGCAAGGGGCGCGCTTTGAACACGCCCAGACAATGCTGGCTCGAGGCCGGCTCGGATTGGAACTGAACTGGCCCAATGCCGCGTCTGATCTGGCTGCCGGCAAGCAAGCCCTTCAGTCACTGGGCGCCGACTGGGCCCTCGACGAGGCTTCTGCGGCAGCGCCGGCGCAGCCAACGCCCGCGAAGCCCGCGACACTGTCTCTCGCCGACCGCTTCGACACGGTCCTCGACGCCGGCCGCCGCATCGCTTCGGCTCTCACGCACGAGGCCATCTTCGCCGCGGTTCGCGAAGCGGCCCAGCGGCTCCTGCGCGGAGAACATTGCTCTCTCATCAAGTGGACCCGCGCAGACGCCAGCGAAGATTTCACGACCGAGTCCGGCGAAATTGAGGAGGAGTACAGTCGTAATCTGGCCCGGCG
The DNA here is from genome assembly GCA_038240465.1 of Gemmatales bacterium. Lineage (GTDB taxonomy): Bacteria > Planctomycetota > Planctomycetia > Gemmatales > Gemmataceae > JBBRIK01. Next base: position 4,194 of record JBBSDR010000196.1, on the reverse strand, counting down.
AGCACTCGACCGCGGCGAAGTCATCATCTTTGCCGAGGGGAATGCGGAGGAAGCGGGCGAGACCGCGCTTCTGGCAGGTGTCCGTTCCGCCCTGTGCGCCCCTATCTTCGTCCGGGGCCAGCCGGCGGCCTGTTTCTACGTCGCCCACCGGAACGTGAGCGGACTCTTCGGCGAGGATGAGAAACGTCTCGCGGAGTTCATCGCCACCATCGCCGGCGCCGCTCTCGAGAACGCCGAAGGCTTCGCCGAACTGCGCCACCTCAATGAGACGCTGGAACAACGCGTGCGTGAGCGGACCGCCGCGGCCGAAGCCCGCGCTCGCGAACTGGCCGTCGCCAACACCGAACTGGAGCGAACTGCCGCTGAACTGAGGCGATCCGAAGAGGCCCTGCGACTGGCCAAGGACGCGGCAGAGGCCGCCAATCGGGCCAAGAGTGCATTCCTGGCCAACATGAGCCACGAAATCCGCACGCCGATGAACGGCATCATCGGCATGACCGAACTGGCTCTGACCACCCGGCTGACTCCACAACAACGCGAGTATCTGAACACGGTCAAGCACTCGGCCGAGGCCCTGCTCGGGTTGCTCAACGACATCCTCGATTTCTCCAAGATCGAGGCCGGCAAACTCGAACTCGAAACCATCGAGTTCTACCTCAGAGACGGTCTCGGCGATGCCATGCACACCGTCCAGATGGCGGCTTCACAGAAGGGGCTGGAACTGGCCTGCCTCATCCCCCCGGATGTGCCGGACGCCCTGATCGGCGATCCCGGCCGGCTCCGGCAAATCGTCGTCAACCTCGTGGGCAACGCCATCAAGTTCACCGAGCAAGGCGAAGTCGTGGTCGCCATCATGGTCGATTCGCTGGATGAGGATGTCGTCCATCTGCACTTCGTGATCAGCGATACCGGCATCGGCATTCCTGCCGAGAAACAGCAGCAACTGTTCAAAGCCTTCACCCAGGCCGACAGTTCGACGACGCGCCGCTTCGGCGGCACCGGTCTGGGACTCGCCATCTCGATGCAACTGGTCTCGCTGATGCACGGCCGGATCTGGGTCGAGAGCGAACCCGGCAAGGGGGCCACCTTCCACTTCATCGTCCGCTTCGGCCTGTGCCAGGGGGCGCTGGCGAAGCCCTGGCCGCACCCGGAAACCCTGCGCGATCTGCCCGTGCTGGTCGTCGATGACAACAAGACCAACCGGCGCATCCTCGAAGACGTGCTGACCAACTGGGGCATGAGTCCGACCCTGGCGGCGGATGGGCCTTCCGCCCTGGCCCGGATGAGAGATGCCACGGCGGCGGGGATGCCTTTCCGGCTGGGGTTGCTCGACGTGATGATGCCCGGCATGGATGGCTTCACCCTGGTCGAGCGGATCAGGGAGAATCCCGCGTGGGGACCGTGCGCCTTGATGATGCTCTCGTCGGCCGGACAGGTTGCCGACGTCACCCAGTGCCAGAGGCTGGGGATCGCTCGCTGTCTGACCAAGCCGGTCAAACAGGCGGAGTTGCTCGATGCCATCATGGCCGCCCTCAGCACCCACCACGTCGAGGAGGACGTGGTATCGCCCCGGCCGCTCAGCCGAACCGCGATCCGGCCGCTGCGCATCCTCCTCGCCGAAGATGGGCTGGTCAATCAGCAGGTGGCCGTGGGACTGCTCGAACTGCGCGGGCATCGAGTCGTGGTGGCCAACAATGGCCTGGAGGCGTTGGCCGCCCTGGAAAAACAGCACTTCGACGTCGTCCTCATGGACGTGCAGATGCCGGAGATGGACGGCATGGAGGCGACCAGGGCCATTCGCCGCAAGGAGAAACACGGCGCTCACCAGACGATCGTCGCCATGACGGCTCACGCCATGAAGGGCGATCGCGAGGAGTGTCTGGCGGCGGGCATGGACTCCTACATCTCCAAGCCGATTCAGGCGGAACTGCTCTATGCCACGGTCGAGGCGTACACCCCGGCAGGGATCGTCGAGGCGGCGCCGACGGGGGCCGTCCTTGACTGGATCGCGGCGCTGGCGCGCGTGGGCGGAAGTCAGGAACTGTTGCGCCGGCTGGCCGACCTTTTCTTGAAAGAATGCGGCAAACTGATGGCCGAGATTCGCCATACGATCGCCAGCGCGGATGTCCCGCGGTTGCGACGAGCCGCTCACACGCTGAAGGGTTCGGCGGATTGTTTTGCCGCGACGCCGACAGTGGAGGCGGCGCTGCGGCTGGAGCTGATGGCTCGCGAAGGGAACCTGGCACGCGTCGAAGAAGCCTGGACAAGTCTGGAGACGGAAGTCAATCGGCTCACTCCAGTACTCACCGCCTACGCGAACGAGGCGGTGTCGTGAGTCAGAAGACTGGGGAGGTCAAGCAGACCTTTGCCTCTATTGCGAAGGCTGCAACACAGGCAGGCATGATCTCTCATGGAAGAGCGTCCGGTCGGGAACTTACGCCACAGACTAGATTTCGATAACTGACACCTTTGTTCGCCCACCTTTGTTCGTCTGCGTATTCAAGCGGCGTCTCATCGGGCGGGCGCGATCTTGCCCATCGCGTCCCGCACTGCCTGACGCACCAGCGAATCAGGATCATGTTCGAGTTTGCGCAGAGCAGCGACAGCGGATCGCGCGGCCGGTCCGATCTCTCCCAGCGCAATGGCTGCCTGCCGCCTGACCGGCCAGTCCACATCCGTCAGACACCGCGCCAGCGCCGGGACGGCCGTTCGTGCCTCGGGACCGATCTTGCCAAGAGCGACGGCCGCGTTCTGCTTCACGGCTCCTTCCTTGCTCGCGAGCAATTCCGTCAAGCGCGGCACCGCCTCCACAGCCTCCGCGCCGAGCAGTCCCAGCCCCAGCGATCCCTGCACCTGCGCTGCGATATCCTCGCTGTCGATCATGCGCATCAACTCGTCCGCGTTCTTGCCCTCGTGCGGCAGGGCCTTCTTGCCGCTGCATCCCGGTAGGAACACGGCGAGGATGAGCATCGTGAATCGCCTGAGCAGCATGGCGGCCCTCCGTTGTCTATAATCTATCGTACCCCTCCCCTGCCCAGCCCTCTCGCCAGGAGCGAGGAACCGCGTATGGACCGACGCCAGGGATTTACGCTGATCGAACTGCTCGTCGTTATCGCCATTATCGCGGTCCTTCTGGGCATGCTTCTGCCGGCGGTCCAGAAAGTCCGCGATTCGGCCAACCGAGCGTCGTGCCAGAACAATCTCAAACAGATGGGCCTGGCCCTCCAAAGTTACCACGACGACTTTGGCAACCTGCCGCCGGGCATGATGTCGTCGCAGCCGAACCTGTGCAACGCCGACGCGACCGGCTTCACGCTATTGCTGCCGTACCTTGAATTGCGGACTCTCCAGAGCATCTATCACTTCGATCAGCCCTGGTGGGCCGGCTCGAACGCCCAGGCCGTCGGCTCGCCGGTGAAACTCTTTCTCTGTCCCGGCAACCGCGGCGAGGGCTTCATCGAACTGCAACCCATCTCGCTTCAGTGGGGCGCGGCCCTGCCGCCGCGCGCCGCCAGCACCGACTATGCTTTCTGCAAGGGAGCCAATGGCGCCCTCAACCTCGACTGGGCGCGCGTCCCCGCCACAGTGCGCGGCCCCTTCGGCGTCCGTCCGGTGGATCAGCCGCGCGGCACTCGCTTCGTCGAAATTCAGGACGGCCTGAGCCAGACCATCGCCATCGGTGAGGCGGCGGGCGGCAACCAGCGTTATCTCGTCCGCAATCTGCGAAGTCCCGGTCAAGCAGCCATCGACTTGCTGACGGGACAGCCGGCGGTCCTCGAACAGGCCTGGTGCGCCGCGGGGGCGAGCAATCCGCAGTATCCCTTTTACGGCTCCGTTTTCGCGGTCACCGCACAATATGGACTCGATCCCGATCCGCGCGACGAGCCGATGAACCGCTTGCTCGGCAGTCCGACGGTGTTCGGCAACGACTCCTCGGGAGACAACAGCCGCGGCCGCGACTGGGTGAGTGGCTTCCGCGGCATGCACGCCGGCGGCTGCAACTTCGTCTTCTGCGACGGCAGCGTCCACTTTATCCGCGAAAGCATCTCACCCCAGACGTATCGCGCCCTCTCGACGATCGCCGGCAACGATGTGCTGATCGAGGGAGACTGGTAGCCGCCAAGGACCGATGGCGAAACAACTTCCCGCCGCTTGCGGCTTAGCGGACCGCCCGCTAAGCCGCAAGCGGCAGGA
>JBBSDR010000195.1:0-8497 GCA_038240465.1 Gemmatales bacterium | reverse complement strand
GAGAAGGACGATGAACGAACAACTGATCGTCGTCGGGCTGATAGTAGGCTGTGCCGTGCTGTATCTGGCGCGGCAGACGTGGAAGACGTGGAGCGGACGCGGCGGCTGCGCCAAGGGCTGTGGCTGCGGCGAGAAAAAGACCGAGAGCAGATCGAAGCTGATTCCCGTGGAAGAACTGACGCTTCGGATACGCTCTTGAATGTCTCGCACGCGCTCCGCGAGGATGATGGGCCTGCCGGTCGAGGCGACGTGAGCCGCTTCATCCGGCACCCGCCAGCGCCCCGGGTTCCGAGGACTCCACCCGGGGCTTTAGTCGGGCCACCCCTGACGGGGTTCAAGACAGAAGAGAATCCGGCACACGCCAGCGCCCCGGGTTCCGAGGACTCCACCCGGGGCTTTAGTCGGGCCACCCCTGACGGGGTTCAAGACGCAAGAGGCTCCGCCTCTTCTGTCTTGAACCCTTTACGGGTGACGCGAATAAAGCCCCGGGTGCAGCGGAGTCTTCGGAGCGGAACCCGGGGCGCTGGCGTGTCATGGGAGCATGGCGGAACCCGGGGCGCGGGCGTGTCATGGGAGCGTGGCGGAACCCGGGGCGCGGGCGTGTCATGGCGGCGTGGGACGCAGGAGCGGAACCTGGTTGACGGGGCTGCCTGTTGCTCGCGCGCCTGATAGAATCCTCTCCGTTCCTGATTCCCTTCTCTTTCAGACGCGCATGAGACACCCGCCGCAGGCGGGATGGACCGTTCCACGAAAGGCGAGCAACAATGACGAAACCGACCGAACGCAAGGCCTGGAAAGCCCTCGACGCACACTTCAAGGAGATGGCCCCCGTCCACATGCGCGACCTGTTCAAACAGGACCCCCAGCGCTTCGACAAGTTCACCCTCCACTTCAACGACATCCTTCTCGACTTCTCGAAGAACCGTATCACGGACACGACGCTGAAACTCCTGTACGACCTGGCCCGCGAGTCCGATCTGTCGGGCTGGACCGAGAAGATGTTCACCGGCCAGAAGATCAACACGACGGAAGACCGCGCCGTCCTGCACGTCGCCCTGCGCAACCGCTCAAATCGGCCCATCGTCGTCGATGGCCAGGACGTCATGCCCGAGGTCAACGCCGTCCTCAAGCACGAGAAGGAGTTCTGCGAAGCGATCCGCTCCGGCGCCTGGAAGGGCTACACCGGCAAGGCCATTACCGACATCATCAACATCGGCATCGGCGGCAGCGATCTCGGGCCGGTGATGGCCACCGAGGCGCTCAAGCCGTACGGCAAACCGGGCCTGCACGTCCACTTCGTGTCGAACATCGACGGCACGCATGTGGCCGAGACGCTCAAGAAGGTCGATCCGGAGACGGCCCTGTTCATCGTCGCCTCGAAGACCTTCACCACCCAGGAGACGATCACCAACGCGACGACGGCGAAGGACTGGTTCCTCAAGACGGCCAAGGACGTCAAGCACGTCGCCAAACACTTCGTGGCCCTCTCGACCAATGAGAAAGAGGTCACCGCGTTCGGCATCGCCAAGGAGAACATGTTCGCCTTCTGGGACTGGGTCGGCGGCCGCTATTCGCTGTGGTCGGCCATCGGGCTGTCGATCGCGGTCTACATCGGCTTCGACAACTACGAGGAGATGCTGACCGGCGGCCATCTGATGGACGAGCATTTCCGCACGACGCCGCTGGAGAAGAACCTGCCGGCGACGCTGGGTCTGCTCGGCATCTGGTACAACGATTTCTTCGGCGCCCAGACCCAGGCCATTCTGCCCTACGACCAGTACATGCACCGTTTCGCCGCCTACTTCCAGCAGGGCGACATGGAGTCCAACGGCAAGAGCGTGACGCGCGACGGCACGCCGTGCGAGTGGTCCACCGGGCCGATCATCTGGGGCGAGCCAGGAACGAACGGCCAGCACGCCTTCTACCAGTTGATCCACCAGGGGACGAAGATCATTCCGTGCGACTTCCTCGCGCCGATCGAGACGCACAACCCGATCGGCGAGCATCATCCGATCCTGCTGTCGAACTTCTTCGCGCAGACGGAAGCGCTGATGAAGGGCAAGACGGCTGACGAGGTGCGTGCGGAGTTGAAGGGAGCGAAGATGTCGGCGGAGGCGCTGGAGAAGCTGGTGCCGCAGAAGTGCTTCGCCGGCAACAAGCCGACGAACTCGATCGTGTTCAAGAAGCTGACGCCGCGCACGCTGGGATCGCTGATTGCGCTGTACGAGCACAAGATCTTCACGCAGGGCATCGTCTGGAACATCAACTCGTTCGACCAGTGGGGCGTCGAACTGGGCAAGCAACTGGCGAAGGCGATTCTGCCGGAACTATCGGGCAAGGAGAAGGTGTCGTCGCACGATGCCTCGACGAATGGACTGATCAACTACTACAAATCGAATCGCTGACAGGGCGGGTTAGCCGCGACGCGGAGTCTTCGGAGCGGAGCGCGTGCTGGATTAACGCAGCACGCGCTTCGCTCCGAAGTTTTAGCGAACATCAGGTCGATATGAAGGGACTAAGATAACGCAAGTTGTTCATTTCCAAGAAGTTATGGTTTCGGCGTCTGACACCTTTTTCGCGCGCAGCCCCGGCAGCGGTCACATGAGGACACCATAAGGCCCCGGAGTAAAGATGGCATCCAACCCGATCGCATCTTCTCAGTATTCGTAAGGCGATCGAAGTTTGACCCCTTATTCGGCCCCCCTTATTCGGACCCCTTATTCGGACCCAGGCGCGGATCCTGAAGCAGGCGGCGAATCGTTCGCTCGTGCAGATCGAGTGCAGTGCAGATGTCCGCAAGAGAGTCGCCGTCTCGGAGACGGCGAACCACATCCTGGAACCTCTCGGACTTGATTGCCAGAAGGTGGTCCCATTCGTCGCGCATGCTCGCAATCGCCGCGGGATCCATGCTCGGATCGGTCAACTCCGCGGCGTCCTCGCTGTGCTGAAGCGTTCGTTCACGCCGCACGTTCGACCGCTCAGTGTCCAGATACTGGCGATGCACCTTGAAAACGACATTTTCAGCCATGCAGGTCAGAAAAGCGATGAGATGTCCGGGGCTATCGAAGTTCTTGTATGGGAGGACCTTGTCGAAGAAGTCGAGCCAGACCATTTGTGCGATGTCGATGGAATCCAGCTTGGAACGAACGATGCGGAGAAGTTTACGGCGAATTGTCCCGAGAATATGCGGGCCGTAGCTCTTGAAGAGTTCGCGAGCGGCAGCCTGGTCCTTGCTCAGAGCGCGAGCGAGCAGGTCGATAATGGGGTTGGTGACAGGAGGCATGGCGTCCCTCGTGCGGGAATTGGCAAGAAGGGGAAAGTGGGTTAACTATAGCGCGAGCGGGGGCGAACTGTCAAGGAGGGGAAGGACAATTTTGAGCAAAAAGAGAAATCTCGAGAAAACTTGTCCAGGAATCGGCCTGGGCCGGTACTGAATGAGAGAGGCCAGTTTGTGACCCCATTCCGGCACGACGCTCACTCACTCGAAGGAATCACCTCATGTTCAAGTGGCTGCGGAAGTTCTGGCAGAGTCCCTCGGTCGCCCGGCGGAAACCCGCCTCGTTTCGACCTTCCCTGGAAGAGCTGGAGGATCGGACCGTTCCGGCGCTGTTCACGGTCAACAACCTGGGGACGCGAATGCCGGCGTCCTGGGAGCAGGTGGAATTGGGGGTGCGGGAGACCTGCGCTGGTGCATCAATCAGGCCAATCTGCTCCCGGGTCCCGATCAGATCAATTTCAATATTCCGGGAGCAGGGGCCAAGGTCATCAACCTCACTACAGACCTACCGGAAATTACCGAGAGTGTGGTCATCGACGGAGGAACGCAGCCTGGATTCGTGACCACCCCGATCGTCGAACTGAACGGCGGCGCTCTGACCGGGACCGACGCGGGACTCAGGATCTCGGCAGGTGCGACGACAATCCGCTCTCTGGTTATCCGGAATTTTCCCATGGATGGGATCGACATTTCCGGGCCGGGGAACGACCACATCGAGAGCAACTTCATCGGCACCAACGTGCTGGGGACCGCAGCCGCATTGAATGGCGCAATGGGCATCAAGATTACCGATTCTTCGGACAACGTGATCGGAGGGAATTGGACGGGGACCGGGAACCTCATCTCTGGGAATGGAACGAATGGGATTGAGATCGATGGCCTCAACGCACAGCGAAATCAAGTCTCACGCAACGAGATCGGGACCGATTTCACCGGGCTATACGAAATCCCGAATCAAGGCGATGGCATTGAGTTGCTCGGTGGGGCACGGAACAACATGATCGGCGGCATGATCGGAGTCCTCGTCGGGCCACAAGGAAATCTGATCTCCGGAAATGGAACGAACGGAATTGAACTCACACAACCGACCACGCTCGCGAACACCATCGTCGGCAATCTAATCGGTACAGACGCAATCGGGTCGTTCCGGATCGGCAACCATGCCGATGGCGTTCTGATCGACCAGGGAGCCGCCGCAAATAACATCGGCATGAACCGGACAATGGGCGCCTACAACATCATCTCGGGCAACGGAGGGAACGGCGTCCACATCCAGGATTCCGGAAGCACGCTGAACAACGTTCGCGGCAACATCATCGGTCTGGGTAGCGATGGCGATATCATTATCCCCAACGGCAGTGTCCTGGTCCTGGGTGATGGAGTGCGCATCGAGGATGGCTCTTCAAACACGATCGGCGGCGACGCAACAATGGGACAAGGGAACGTCATCTCGGGCAATACGGGAAATGGCGTGTACATCGTGGGCCTCTCCCCGAATTCCGCCGTGCAGAACAAGATCCTGGGCAACTTCATCGGAACGGACGCGACAGGGACCAAGACAGCCCACGGCAACGGCGGAAACGGTATTGTCGTTTCCGCCACTCAGCACACCTTCATCGGAGTGGTAGGAGGGCCGGCCGATCGAAATATCATCTCAGGTAATGCCCTGGTCGGTATCGACATCACTTCCGGGGCGGTGGATACACAAGTCCACGGGAACTACATCGGCACAGACAAGGGCGGCGACGTGGCAGTGGGGAACCTGCACGGCGGGATCACAGTCGAAGGCAGTTCGACGGGGACACAGATCGGAGGCGCACTCGGCGCGAACAATACACTCGGCGCGGCCTCAAACCTCATCTCCGGGAACAAAAAAGTCGGGGCCTCAAGCGGAAACGGGATTTTCCTCGAGCATACTTCGAGTCTCACCATAATCCAGGGGAATTTCATCGGGACCGATAGAACTGGCCTGAAGCCGGTCGGCAACGACGGCGATGGGGTCTACGTCGAAGTTAACTCCATGAGCAACATCATCGGCGGCGCAGTGGCGAACCTCGGGAATGTGATTTCGGCGAACGGCAGAGTTGGTCTCGACCTCTGCGGGACGAACACTTTGTTCGATTTCAATATCGTGGGTCTCAATGCCGATCCGATGAATCCAGCGCTCCTGCGGAATGGCGGGGTCTGGCTGGTGAACACGGGTCCCGGAAACACTGACGGGGGACACAATCGACATCAGTAATACCGAAAAGCGACAAACGGAGGACGAATATCGGGGACAGTGCCGCCCGCTGCGGCACCCTCTCCCCATTTGGTATTTTCTCTGGCAGGTTCCGGGAGAGTCAGCCTCGCGCAGTATTTTGCCGTGAGGCCTTCATGCCGCAGGCCTCGGTGCCGAAAGGTGGGAACAATGAGTTCTTCCAGATGTCTTTACCTGTTCACTCTCGTTGCAAGTGGTGTTTGCTGCTCCCTGTCCTTTGCGGCTCCTCCAACGCAGGCCCCCAATGCCCCGATTCAGCAACCCGTCGATCGATTTGAAGATCCGCTTCCCGCCGGGGCCACGGCAAGGTTCGGCACGGTCCGTTGGCGGCACAGCCATGATCTCCTGTGTCTGGCCCTCTCTTCGGATGGAAAACTGCTGGTGACTGGCACTTACGCTGGCGAAGTTTCCCTCTGGTACGCAAACAGCGGAGTTCTGATCGCTCAACTTGCAAAGCGCAGCGGCAACATTTCCGCCGTCGCAATCTCACCGGATGGCAAGACGGTTGTCGCTGGTGGCGATTTACACGATTGGGACGGGCAACACGGCATTGACGTGTGGGAGAACGTCGGGGACGACAAACAGCGGACACACCAGCAGCTAAAATCTTCTCTTTTCGTCCGTACAGGACTCGCCGCGGCCCTGGCATTCTCTCCAAATGGACAATATCTGGCTATTGGTTGCGGGGACGGACCCAATCCTCCAATTCTGGTTTGGGACCTTCAGAAAGGCGAAGTGGTCCATCAACTCGTGGGACACACGTCCTCTGTACGCACGGTCGCGTTTTCGCCGGATGGGAAGCAACTCGCGACAGCGGACGGAACGACGAGCGTGCGGCTCTGGGACCTCAAGACCGGCAAACAAACAGCCTCCCTCGAGGGAGACCCTACTTCGGTCGGCGCACTTGCGTACTCTCCTGACGGCAAGACGCTTGCCACGGTCGGCCATAATACAATCTCCACTCCTAAGACCCTTACCCTCTGGGACGTTGCTGCGAAACGCCTTCGCCAGCGAATCCCTTTCGCTACACTCAGCTTGTCCGTGGCCTTCTCGCGGGACGGCAAGCAAGTTGCCGTGGGCGGCTACTCGGAAATTCATCTGCGGAACGCCGACGACGGCAAGGCGATCCGCACCTTTCCGATTTGGGGAGGCAGTGTTCACTCGCTCGCCTTCTCACCGAACGGCAAGACCCTTTTCGCCGGGACAGGGGCCAACGCAGCCTCGCGCTGGAACGTGGCTACTGGCACCGAGGTCGATCCCCTGCCGGCGCATGCCTCCCCCATCGAAAGTGTAGCCTTCACGCCCGACGGGAAAAAGATTCTGTCCCGCGCCACCGATTCTACCATACGCATCTGGGACGCGAAAACGAGCGAGCAGGTCCATATGATGCCTTACAATGTCCGGCAATTCTGCGGCGGATCTCACAGCCAACCCCAGGTCCACCGGCTCGCTGTCTCGCCGAATGGCGAGATGTTCGCCACGGTTGGGTACAAGGAGAAAGGGCCGGATTTCATCCAACTGGCGGACGTGGCCAGTGGAAAGAAACTTGTTGAACTGACCGGCGCGCTCACCTGCGCGGTCAGTTTCGCCTCCAATGGCAAAGACCTCATCGCTGGCAACAATGAGGGCCTGCACCTGTGGAACCTGGAGCAGCGGAAAAGGTCGGACGCCTTTCCCTTCCCAAAGGGGCACCCCAGAGAGTGGCTTATGTACCACGGGGTTTTCTTTCTAGGAGATTCACGGGTCATTCTGGCAGGCGGCAGGCATGGGATCTCTCTGCTCAACCGTGACTCCGGGAAAGTGGTCATGCAAGTTGACGGTTGCGACTGGGAGGTTGGCTCGCTGGCGCTTTCCGGGGACGGCCGGCTCTTCGCGGCCAATCCACCCACGAACTGGCCTCTGGCTCAGATGCCGGTGTGTATCTGGGAAACTGCGACCGGACGTTTGGTCCAGACCCTCAAGGGTACGGATGTCGATAAGCCTGCAACTCCACATACCTTCACAAGTTCACTTGCCCAGGTGGCCCTCTCGCCTGACGGACGGTTCCTGGCCACTGCGGGACTCCGCGAAAAAGTCGTGCGTCTCTTCGACGTTCTCACCGGCAAGCAAGTCGCCAAGTTCACCGGACACCTTGGCGGCGTCACCTGCGTCGCCTTCTCGCCCGACGGCAGCCAGATTGTCTCAGGCAGCGCCGACACGACCCTGCTCCTCTGGGACGTGCGCAAATACACGCAACCGCTCGCCAAGACGTCTCTCGACGCCGCGGCACTCGAACGTCTCTGGGACGATCTCGCCTCGGACGATGCGGCCAGAGCGTTCCGGGCCATGGACTCGCTCGCCGCCGCCGGCGATCAGACCGTCGCCATGCTGCGAAACAAACTGAAGCCCGCCACGCTGCCGGCCAAGGAAGACGTCGCCCGCCTGATTCGCGAACTCGACGCCCGTCTCTTCGCCGTCCGCGACAAGGCCCACTCCGAACTCGCTCGCCTGGGAGAACTGGTCGAGACCGAACTGCAAGCCGCCCGCAACAACAAGCCCCTTCTCCAGACGGAACGTCTGCTCGACGAACTGCTGGCCGGGGTGCGGCCATGGGTCAAGAGCCGCGATACGCTCCGCGCCCTTCGTGCCGTCGCGCTGCTCACACGGTTCGGCACAGCAGACGCACGCGGCTTGCTGGAGACGCTCGCCGGCGGCGTCGAGCAAGCACGGCTCACGCGCGAGGCGCGAACGGCCCTGGAACGTGTCATACATCGCGACGCGGGAAAGAAATGATTGCGGCCCTGGCGGTTGTAGCCGAAGTCGCCAGACTTCGGGATGCCCCGCAGCCGAACTCTGGCGAGTTCGGCTGCAACACAGGTCGAGCCGTTAAGGACCGACGGCGAAATAACGGGTCGCGGGCGGGGGGGGGTGGGGGGGCGGGCGACAGCCCCCCCCCGCCACAACAGGGGGCGGTTTTATTC
>JBBSDR010000194.1:0-8517 GCA_038240465.1 Gemmatales bacterium | reverse complement strand
CTCCTTCACGACGCGCTGTACGGCTCGGTGCAGGTTGTAGTGTAACGTCCCTTCGCCCGGATACCAACCCTCTCCGCAGGCGCGATAGACCGTGCGGAAGTGCTGCCGGCGCGCGTTCCCCAGGGCGAGGAGAGCCTCCTCGGTGAGTTCGACTGCCGGGTCGCCGAACTCAAACCCGCACGTGCAGTGATACACCGACGGGCCGCAGGTGGTGGCGAACGGCGGCGACTGCGTCAGGTGCGGGTCCGACCAGTCAGTCGGCTTCTGGTAGGCCGCGAAGCGCTCGTTGAGCAGCGCCTTCACGTCGTCGACCTTCTCGGAGCGCCACACGGCCGAGAACTCCCGCGAGTCGATGAGCAGCCGCTCCACCGCGCTTTCCGCGGTGTACTGGCGCAGATCGAGCGACAATAATTCGTGCAGGACCGCAGTGTGTTCCTCCTGCGTGAGCAGGGGTGCCTTGAGGCGGCGTTCCAGCCACTCCCTTGGAGCGGATACGTCGCGGGCGAATGCCGGCGGCTTCGTCACGATTTGTCCCCCGTTGAGCGTCGGGATGCCGTAGACGTTCTCATACAGCATCCCGAGCAGCGCGGGCGGCACAGTCTCGGGCGCGGCATTCTCCGCTGCCACAGCGTCGGCCACGAGTGCCTTGACGAGGGACCGCCGTGCAATGGGGCGAACCTGCGCGGGCGTGGCGCGGCCCTTGCGAAGGAGCGTGCGGCCGATGAGACCGACGGTGGCAAACGAGCGCCGCAGTTGCACCATCTCCTCGGTTGCCGGCGAGAAGTACGCCGCCATGGCGTCGAGCAACGGCATCTTGCGTCCCAGGTCGCTGAACTCCGGCGTACTTGTGAAGTTGGCGAGGCACTGATCGTGCAGGTACTCCCACGCTTCCCGGTGTTCCGTGCGACGCGACGGGTCGAGCATTTGATCGACCACGGAAAAGAACAGCAGCCGTGCGGGGGTTGGGAGGTACTTGCCGCCCATCAGGCACTTGCAGAGCATGCGGGTGAACTCGCGCAGGTTGCGCTCAATGGACAGGTCGATCAGGGGAAGGCACTCGACCACGGGCCGGCGCGTGAAGGGGTCGGCCCCCTGCGCCACGATCCACGGACCCATCTGCTCCTCGTAGAGTTGATTGGAGAAGATGCAATTCTGCGCGCCCGCCTCCAGGGGATCGGTTAGCACAAAATCGCTGGTGTTGCGCAGGGCATCACCCAGTTTCTCGACCGACATCACCAGCCAGGTGTCCGGCGTCTGACCGGTCAGGTCGCACGCGCCCTGGAAGGCGCCGCCTGGATCATAGGGAAGCAAGTCCTGCTTCTCCTCCGCTGCTTCCACTTCGGGTTCATCCTCGGGCAGAGTCATGGCGGCGAGAAAGCACGCGGCGTTGCAGACGTAGCGCGCCGAGCCGGCTTCGTCCCACTGACAGTAGAGACGAGTGAACGCCCCATCGACCATGACGGCGCCGCAAGCGGGTGTCGGGTCGCGCACGACCGTGATCAAGTTGCCGGCGCTGCCGTAGAGTAGAGGCGTGAAGCCGTAGCGCGCGGTCACATCCTCAACGAGTGAAGCGACGGTGATGCCCTCGAACAGATGTTCGAGGCCCGTGGTGATCAGGTGCGGTTGGAACCCGCGCCGGGTCGGGCTGATCTCGTGTACGACTTTCCCTCCTGGGAGGTTCCCTTTCATGCTCAGATCGGGGCCAAAGAGCACCTCGAGCAGCACATTGGCGTCGGCGTAGTAGGGATCGTTGTCGCCCCAGATGTAGAGAGCGCCGCCGCGTTCCCAGAACTCGCGAATCACATTGACGTGGGTGCCTTTGAGTACGGGTTTCGTCGTCGCGATAATCCAGAGTTGCTGCGCGTCGCTGAGCCACTTGCACAGGTCGCCAGGCGTGCCGGGGGCTGTGCGGCGCTCCAAATGGAAGCCCTTGCGCTGGAATGCGGCATGAGGCAAGGAGAAGTCAAAGCCCTCACCAGTATACAGGTGGAGGACATGGATCGTGTGGCCTTCAAACGCCCCATCGCGTCCCAGATCGTACGCATTGCCGGCGGCGTTGCCGTAGTTATCGGTCGCTGCACCCTCAATGTGGGTCCGGCCGGCGTACTCGGTGAACAGGTCGCGCGCCCGGCGGGCGCGGTTCGAGTAGCCGGTGCCGCCAAGTCCCTGAGAGAACTGGCCGATCGCATTCTCGATCTGGCCGAACAGGCGTTCGTGCTGGCGCATCGGCAGCGCCGCCCGGAGTTCGGAGATGCGTGCAAGCAGCAGACGCAGCGTGTCTGGATCCTCAGTGTCCGCATACACTCGTTCCTTGAGCGTCTGAAGTTCCGGACAGGAGTGCTCGGGGGAGAGACGGTTCTTCGCATCGGCGACGGCACGACGCAGTCGCTCGATCTCGTCCGCTGAGTCGGGGTACTTCGAGAGCGAAGCCAGGTACTCCTTCCATGCCTCGCCACGCATCAGTTCCGCGAGTTTGTCCGTCGATTGGACAGACTGAAACACGTCGGTGAATGCCATAAGAAACCCTCGCGTGAACGGTGAACCTCACGTTTCGTCAGCGCGACGCCTGGCCTGGTGGACGCTGTCAATGGACCCCGACTCACACGACGAGGTTCGGACTGAAAGCCGGCTGCGTGCTTGTTTCCCCCCTTGTTAGCCCCTGGTCAGTGGTTGAACAAGAATTCGTTCGTCGCCAGCAGCGACCAGAGCAGGGAGGCGTAGGCCTCCTTGCGGTTGGTCTGGGAGTCAAGGAACTTCACCGCGGCGGCCAACTCTTTCGATCGGGGAGCGCGGGCGAACACACGCAGGAAGATGTCGCGCACGTTCTCACTATGGGTCTTCCCGTTGGCCGCCAATCGTCCCACATAGCCCTTGTCGGAGGTCAGTTTCTCCTGAATCTCGGCGGAACTTACCAGGGCCAGCGTCTGACCCAGGGCGGGCGCATCGACCCGCTCGCATTCGCATGCCGAGTTTCGGGCGGGCCGGCCGAACACATCGAGAAACTGGCTGGGGACTGCCTCGTCAGGCAGGTCGATGGCGCGAGTCCCGGATGGGAAATCGCCCGCCACACTCCTGAATTTCGTCGGCGATTCGAGTACCTGGCCGATGGCGTCGAGCAGCACTTCGGCGGGCAGCCGGCGCGGGTAATAGCGGGCGAAGCTCTGCACGTCCTCCCGGTTGGTCTCCTCCGGGACGGCACTGAGACCATAGGCGGCAGAGTTGCAGATAGCGCGGATCAGGTGCTTGACATTGTAGCCGCTGGCCACGAAATCCTGAGCGAGCGCATCGAGCAGTTCGGGGTTGCTCGGTGGGTTCGTACTCCGGGCATCATCGATGGGATGGATGATTCCCCGGCCCATGAAATGGCCCCACATCCGGTTCCCCATGGTGCGCGCGAAATAGGGGTTGTCGGCAGCGGTCATCCATTTGGCCAGGGCGCGGCGCGGGTCATCGTACTTGCCGAGCTTGAACTCCGGGCCACCCGGCGGGCGTGGCCGCATCACCTGCCTGGTCCGTGGATGAAGCACCTCTCCCTCATCGGCGAGGTAAATCGTCTCGCCTGTTGGGACCTCGGCATCCGCGAAGCCGCCCTTGCGGCCGACGCGAGCGAAGACAGCCGCCAGTTGATAGTAATCGGCCTGGCTCCAGTGTTCCGCCGGATGGTGATGGCATTGAGCGCACTGAATACGAATCCCCAGGAACGCCTGTGCCACCGATTCGACATACTCCGGTGTGGTGCGTACAGTCCGATACCAGACCGCCGGCGGGTTGGTCTCCTGGCTGCCCGACGCCGTTATGATCTCGCTGACGAAGCGGTCGTAGGGCAGGTTGTCGGCAATGCAGTCGCGGATCCAGCCGGTGAACAGGGCCGTCCCCGGGCGCTGGCGGCTGGTGCCGTACCCCTGGCCTCGATTACGCAGGATGTCACCCCACTTCAGCGCGAAGGTGCTGGCGTACTCCGGCCGGTCGAGCAGGCGATCGATCAGCCGCGCACGCTTACCCGGCCGCGTATCGGCCACATAGGTCTTCACCTCGTCGAGCGTGGGCAGCGTGCCGCAGATGTCGAGCGACGCCCGACGAATGAACTCGTCATCGGCGGCCAGCGGCGAGGGCGTGACCCCCAGCCGCTTCCAGTTGGCCACAAGATGCTTATCGATACTCGATCCGCTGTATCCCTTCTCCCACACCGTCAGATCCGGCCGGTTTACCGTCCCCTTTCGCGTGTGCGGCACAGTGCCGTGGAAGACTGCAAGCCGGTCGGCGTAGCGGACCATGACCGCGAATAGCCCGCTGCGATTCGTAAGCTGGACAACTCCATTATCGTTCACCTCGGCGATGTCAGGTTCGTTCGACTGGTAGACTGCCTGGCGCGTCACGTCGCGCGAAGTGCCGCCCGAGAAATGAGCAGTGACTTGTAAAGGTTGACGGCGGGTTTCGCCAGCGAAGGTGTCTCGGTCGGGCGTGACGGTGATGCGTTCCAGCACTGGATCCGAGAGGGTGGCAGGGGCTGCTCCATTCTCGATCCAGCGGAGAATCGTTTGATAATCCTGCGAGCCGACGGTCAGCCGTTTCCCGCCGCCGTGCGCAAGAGTGCCGGTGGACTTGAGCAGAAGCAGACTCGATTTCGGGGAAGCGGGGAACAGACGCCGGCCTCGTGCTTCCTGGACAATCGCTTCAAAATCCAGGTCCGGCTCGAAGCCGAGCAGCGATAACTTGAAACCGTTCTGACCGCCCGTCTTGCCGTGACAGCCGCCGCCGTTACAGCCCATTTTTGTGAGCAATGGCACAACGTCTGTGTTGAAAGTAACAGGTTGAGGACGACTCGCATCGCCTTGTTGCCCCAGGGCGCAAGAGGTCAGCGCGGCCAGTGCCAGAAGGGTCAGGCTGAAAGCATTCATTCCTGGTGTACTCCCACGGATGTCAAACAATCCTATTCACCTGTGGAGGACACGGTGGGGCAACGGTCCGGGCAAGGGCCATCTCATAGCAGCGGGTGAGTTCGGCCTCTGCCATCACGCACATGTTCAGATCGCGAAGCAAACCGTCGGTGAGTTTGTAAATCCAGCCATGTACCGCGAGCGTTTGACCGCGCGCCCACGCCTCGCGTACAACGGTAGTCTGGCTGACATTGACCACCTGCTCAATCACGTTCAACTCGCACAACCGATCGTGCTGTTGGGCATCGCTCTCCAGGCCGACGAGCTGCGCCCGGTGTTTGAAGCGGACATCCTGAACGTGCCGCAGCCAGTTGTCGATCAGTCCCAGTTTCTCGTCGCGCAAAGCCGACAGGACTCCCCCACAGCCGTAGTGTCCACAGACGATGATATGTTTGACGTGGAGGACCTCCACGGCGAACTGAATGGTTGAAAGGCAGTTCAGGTCGGTATGCACAACCACGTTGGCGACATTGCGATGGACGAACATCTCGCCGGGTAACAGGCCAACAATCTGGTTTGCGGGAACCCGGCTATCCGAACAGCCGATCCACAGGTACTGAGGTGCCTGCTGGCGCGAGAGGCGAGCGAAGAAATCAGGTTCCCGGCTGACCACCTCAGCAGCCCATGCCTGGTTGTTCGCGAACAGGTGATTCAGAATTCGCATGGTTATCCCTGGAGTAAGAACCGGCACGCTTACGCTGTGCCGCTCGCCTGGGGAACCGGCACGCTTACGCCGTGCCGCTCGCCTGTGCGACGTCAATCGGTAATCTCCAACTCCACAAAGCGACTGGCCCGATAAACGGGCTGGTCCTCCACCGTACCCACGGCATCCAGGCGAAGGAACTGTTGACGCCCAAGTGGGGCGTCCTCCGTGGCGATCACCTGGAGCGATCCCGAATCCGACTGGCCGACCAGCGTTACGCCGCGAGCGCGAAGCCCAACGACTCCTCCCGGCGCTACCAACTCCGTGTGAATCTTGCCGATGAATCCATGCTTCCTCTCCGCCGTGAAGCGGAGCTGGATGATCTTCCCTCGGCCGATTTTCCGCGGGGTGCGCGGATCGACGCTGAGGGCGATCCGCGCGGGACGGACGGTCACGGTGATTGGATTGCTCACCAGTGTCACGCCGACTTTGCCCGGATTCTGACCCTTACCAACCGGCACCAACGTTTCGGCCTGGACGGCAAAGGTGTAGGGACCGGGCGGCAGCGCGGCGGGGAACCCGAAGCTGATCCATCCCCTCTTCTTGCCGGCTGGGATCGTAGCGATGCCATTGATGGCCAGGCGGGGCAATCCAACTCCGGTCAGATGGACCGGGCCGGTCAGCCCCTCGAACCGTTGCTCGACATCAATGGCCACATCGAGAACGCTCTCCTGATCGATCGCCGCTTCGCCGGGCGAAGCTGTCAGAAGAATGCTGGACTCCGCAGTAGTAGCGAGGGGAATCTCCTGGGTGGCGCGGCCGGATGGCGTTGGCTGTCCGGGCCAGATCATGGTGCCGCCTCGCGCCGGCCGGGTGATTTCCGTGCCGCCGAGGTCGGCATGGCCAACGAGGTTCAGGGCGCCGGCGAAGGGCGGACAGTCGCGGCCAGCGCTCAGAACCATTACCCCACGATCCTGTCCTGGACCGATCCAGCTATCGGGACACTGGATACCCGGCGGCAACTTCGCGGCCGTCACGCGGATTGCCCCGGACAGGCCGCGTCGGCGGATGGCCAGCACTTCGACCATCTCGCGTCCGCCGACTCCAAGGTTCAGGCCCGCCGGCTGGTCTGTCCGCCGCGAAATCACCGCCAGTTGAAATTCCGGCTCCTCTCGCCTGACGCTGAGCCGGTAGATGCGGCGCGGATCGCGATTCTGTCCGCCGATCAAGTTGCGCATCAGGATCAGATAACGGCCATCGCCAGGTGCCACCCAGCGCCCGGCAGGGTCAGTATGCGCGGTCGAGAACCGATATCCCCCAAGGTCCTCCAGGCTGTCGGCCAGCTTCAGCAACTCCTTCCGGCCGTCAGGATCGAGTACCGCCAGGTCGAGATCGACAGGCGAACCGATCCGCGCGCCGAAGGCCTCCAGCCAGAGGACTTCCCCCTTTCGGACACGCACGGCGTACCAGTGTCGTTCGTCTCCGTCCGTCAACTGGCCACTGACCTCGCAGGGGACCATCAGTTCCTGAGCATGGTCACTGTCGGTATTGTCCGGCGCGGCGGCTACGACCGGGACATCCGTCATGCTGAGCAGAACGGGAGCGTGACTGCCGGGATAGTAGTACGGAAAGGCATCCACAGACACCTGGGCAGGGCGTAATGGCAGCAGGATATTTTCGTGTGGGTCAGTCTTCGGCGGCGTGATCTCGACTTCAACGCTATCGAGGGCCAGGCTGCTCACCCGGCCTCTTACGAGGCTCGGCTCGCCAGGTGGCAACAGGTTCCTGCCGAAGAGTTTCACGCGCGTAGACTTGCCCCGAGTCAGCACGCACGGCAAGGCGAACTCCACCCGCGGTTTGGTATCGATATCGAGCCGATAGAAATGAGCGGCGCTGCCCAGGTAGCTGAGGTCGAACACCTTGACGAAGTATGTGCCATCGGCCGGCACCAGGAAATCCACGAGTGGATCGAGGCCCGCATGGCCCCGGTTCACAGCCAACCGCTTGCCGCCGGCGTCATGCACTTCCAGTACGGCCCGCAACTGCGAATCGATGCGTTCGGCCAGGCAATCCAGCACGACGCGTTGACCGGTCTTCGCTTTGAACTGGTAGCAATCGATGTCCCCCGGTTTCTCGATCCGACCGTTGACCACGACATCCAGGGGGACGAGTTGCGCGGAGGCGAACGTATCGTTCGGCTCTTTTTCCAGGCATTCCGCGCGGTTGCTCACGACAAAGGCTCGCGGCGAACTCATGCCGTGGAGTCCCACCGCCCGCAGGTCATAGACGCCGGGCAGCGTCCCTGCCGGGATATCGAGGCTGAAGCGGTTTGCGTCGAGCTTTTTGGCGGTGAGCCGTGGTACGGTGGAGCGAAGGTCGCGCAGGCCGTCGAGGCTCGTGCCGTCAAGGGTCACTGTCACCGACGTCCCCGCCTGTCCGCCGGCTGGAAAGACTGTATGGAGAACGGGACTGGGCAACTCCGCTCGCGCTGGCACGACCGCCAACAAGCACACGAACAGGGGTAAGCGAAGACCGAAACGTGTGAAAGCGTGCCTCATCGGATCTTCTCAGCGGACAAGGGACTCAGGCAGGATGGCTCATCGATTCAGGCCAAGCAGGAGCGAGGGGCGGCGAGAGGCATTATCACACCGGCATTTCGTCAAGGCAACCATCTTCACGCCAGCGGGCTGACGCTCTTGTGCGGGAAGGAACTCTCGCTGACGGAGGAATGAAGCGCCTCATGGTTCTCTCTCGAAGAAGTGCGGGCGTCAGGCTTATCCTATCGCCGGTGTCTGCTCGCCTCAACGAAACGGGAATTGCTGGCACTTCCGTTTTTAGGTGCGATCTGCGAACCTCTTTTCTTCTTGGAGGGTATTTTTCTTGGTTAGCCGCGACGCTAGTCTTCGAGCGGAGCGCGTCCTGCGATAACGCGCTCCG
>JBBSDR010000193.1:0-8555 GCA_038240465.1 Gemmatales bacterium | reverse complement strand
TTGACGGGGATAAATCCGCCTCGTCCTCTGGTATCCAAACAGCGCTCCGCCCGGACAAGCCGGGCGGCGGCGAGGAGGGAGAAAGACCTCAGCCTCTGGTATCCAAACAGCGCTCCGCCCGGACAAGCCGGGCGGCGGCGACAGAGCTTCGCTGATTCACTTTCATGCCGGGGTAATAGCGTTCTGCCCGCCAAGCCGCAAGCGGCAAGAAAGAGGGAAGACTCGACGCCAAGACAGGGGGCGAGTTCAGCAGCTCACTGCTGCTGCGACTCGGAGTCGCGCCCGGGGACAGGACGCGGCAAGGGACGGATCGCCGTGAGCGGCACATTCAGAGGCGGCAACTGCTCCTGCCAGGAGAGCGAGGGTAGAGCGTCCAGTTCGCGGGTTTCAACTCGAACGTGAATGGACTCGCGAGCTCGGCCGCGATAGACCCCCTTGTTCGGCGGCACGTCCGTGAAGTCGCGGCCGACTGCCACCTTGATGAATTGCTCCGAGACCAGACAGTCATTGGTCGGATCGATCCCCACCCACTCCAGTTCCGGCAGCCAGACCTCGCACCACGCATGAGACTGCGATTCGCTGTCGGGCCGGTGGATGTAGCCGCTGACGTAGCGAGCCGGCACGCCGAGAGACCGCAGCACCGCGATCATCAGGTGAGTGAAATCCTGACAGACACCCTTGCCCTGCTCCAGGACGTCGTCCACCGGCGAACTGGAAAGCGTCACATAGCGAGCGTACTCAAAGTGGTCGTGGATGTGCCGGCTGACGCCGAGGACGAGTGTACCCAACGGTGTTCCGGCTCGCGGCCGCAGAGTATCGAGGAGGGGAACCAGGCGCGGCGAGGCGCGGACCGGTCCGCGAAACTGCAAGAAGTCCAGCACCTCCAGTCCCAGACTATCGCTGTCGAGAGGGTAGACGGCGCCACAACTCGCCGGATCGTGAGGCCGGGGATGTGTCTGGACGACGCCGGCCGCCAGGATGCGCACCTCCTCGTGGTTATTCAGCATGTTGAAGTGGTGGACGCGATTGCCGAAACCGTCCTGAAAACGGCTGACTTCGGTCGAGGGAGTGACCGCAAGGTGAAAGGAATGGCAACTCTGATCGTCGTCGCTGACGGGTTCCATGCGCACTTCGGTGACCGACTCCGTCACCGCCTTGGGGTAGGTCAACCGCGTTTCGTGCTGGACTTCGAGGATCATGAGATCGCCTCACTTACAAGAACCCTCCGGTCGCTTACGCTCCCGGCTCGCCTCAGAGAACCCTCCGGTCGCTTACGCTTCCGGCTCGCCAAGACTCCGGTCGCTTACGCTCCCGGCTCGCCTCAGAGTTAGAACTGCTCAATCCAGGGAGTAGCGCTCTTGCAGCGCGCGACTCACCAGACCACACCGTTTCTCCAACCCGCTCAGGAACACATGCAGATCGCCGGTCAGGATCTGATCCAGCTCGCGGAAGCGCAGTTCGCCAAGGACCAGTCCCAGTTCCCGGTCGGCGACGCTCAGCTTCCGACGCGGCCCCAGTCCCTCGATCGCGGCCAGCGCTCCAGCCGCCGCCTCCAGGGAGAATCGCACCGAGCGAGGGAATTGCGGATGCATCAACAGGAACTCGACGACACTCTCCGGCTCGATGCGGCCGACGTAGATGCGCTGGTAGCCCTCGTAAGCATGACAGCTGCGCAGGACCGCTCCCCAGAGCAGGTTGGCCAGCGGCAGGTCCGTCGGGCTGTCCAGGTCCTGGAGCAGATGGTACTGGATATCGACGATGCGCACGGTCTTGTCGGCGCGCTCCAGATACTTGCCCAGTTGGATGAACTGCCAGCCTTCGTCGTGGTTGAGAGATGCGTCGCAGATGCCCTGGAACAGACAACTGCCGCTCTCCACCGCCTGCAAAAACTCGTGGGGCGACTCGCTCGCCTGGCCGCTGAAGGCCGGATCGCTCAGTTGCAGGTAGAGCTTGTTCAGCTCGCGCCACATTTGCCCGTTGATCGAACCGCGGACGCTGCGAGCGTTTGCCCGCGCACCCGAGACACAGGACATGATGCTGCCGGGGTTCTCCAGATCGAACGTGAGCCAGCGGCTGATGGCGGCCTGTGGCGTAGTCGCCGAACGGGTTTTCTCCGGGATCTGTTGCTGAAGGATGGCCGCCAGGCTGGTCCACTGCAACTCGTGCGGCCCCGCCAGGACACCGTGCAGGTCGAGTTCCTGATGGAAGCAGACGTCGAGCAGCCGGGCCACATGTTCGGCACGCTCGAGGTAGCGGCTCATCCAGAACAGGGCGTCGGCAACACGACTCAACATGACGGACCCATCCACCAAACGAGGGTTTCACCGGGCCAACACCCAGGTATCCTTGCTGCCGCCGCCCTGCGAACTGTTGACGACCAGGCTGCCGCGGCGCAGGGCCACGCGCGTCAGGGCGCCGGGGACGACGACGATTTTCTCGCCGCAGAGGACAAACGGACGCAGATCGACGTGCCGGCCTTCAAATTGGCCATCGACGAACGTCGGATGCTGTGACAGCGAGATGGTCGGCTGAGCGATGAAGTCGCGCGGGCGGGCGCGCACAGCCGTGGCGAACTCGGCACGCTGCTCCGCTGTCGAGGCTGGCCCGATGAGCATACCGTAGCCGCCCGACTCGTTGACCGTCTTGACGACGAGCTTGTCGAGGTTGGCCAGGATGTGGCTCAGGTGGCTGGCCACCAGCGGCCGGAAGGTTTCGACATTGGGCAGGATCGCGTCCTGCTTGAGGTAATAGCGGATCATGTCCGGAACGAAGGGATAGACGCCCTTGTCGTCGGCGATGCCGGTGCCGATGGTATTGGCCAGGGCGACGTGGCCGGCGCGATAAGCATTGACCAGGCCCGGCGCTCCCAGGGTGCTGTCCGGCCGGAAGGTGAGCGGGTCCAGGAAATCATCGTCGATGCGCCGGTAAATCACGTCCACTCGCGCCAGGCCGAGCGTCGTCCGCATGAAGACACGATTCTGATCGACGACCAGGTCTCGGCCCTCGACCAGTTCGATACCCATGCGCTGGGCCAGGAAGGTGTGCTCAAAATAGGCCGAGTTGTACATGCCGGGGCTGAGGAGGACCACGGTTGGGTCCGGCCGGCCTCCGGGAGCGATGTACTTGAGGACGTCGAGCAGCGCCGCCGGGTAATCCTCGGTGGCGCGGACGTCGTACTGCGCGAAGATCTGCGGGAAGACTCGCTTGAGGACCTGGCGGTTCTGGAGCATGTAGCTCACCCCCGAGGGGGTGCGGCCATTATCTTCCAGAACGAGATAGCGCCCGTCGGTGTCGCGAATCAGGTCGGTGCCGCAGACGTGGATATAGATGTCGCGCGGCACGGTTGCGCCCATGAATTCGCGGCGAAAGAAGGCCCCCTCGTAGATGAGGCGCGGATCGATGACGCGGTCGCGAAGGATGAGTTGATCGTGGTAAATGTCCTTGAGGAACAGATTCAGGGCCGTCAGCCGCTGGACCAGACCGCGTTCGAGAACAGCCCATTCCGCCGCGGGAATGATGCGCGGCACGGGGTCCATCGGCCAGACTCGTTCGATGCCCTCTTCTTGCCGGTAGACTGTGAAACCGACGCCATCCTGACGCATGGACAGGTCCGTCATCGCCTTGCGGCGGCGGAACTCATCGGACGACAACCCCTCGAGCCGGCGGTGGAGGGCCTGGTAGTGAGGGCGAGGCGAGTTCGGCGCCTCGAACATTTCGTCGTAGGCCGTGCCGAAGGAGTAACCGCGAAAAAGGTCTCCGGAAGCAGCAGGTGTCAGTGCCGATGGATCAACCATGAAGCCGACCGATTTCTCAGGAGAGTTCAGAAACCATCCGCCTGTGCTGCCTAATTCCTGGGCAAACTGCATCGTTGCGCGGCAGCATACACAGCCCAGTTGTCCGGATTGTATTGGCGAAGAGGAAAAGGCAACTCGCGCGCCGTCTGGTCTTGCGGCTGAGGACCGACGGCGAAATAACTTCCCTCTTTCTTGCCGCTTGCGGCTTAGCGGATCGCCCGCTAACGCCCGCTAAGCCGCAAGCGGCAAGACCAGGCGGCATTAAACGACTTCATCGGTCCACACAGTAAACTTGTCGAGTCGGTTGGGGCCAAACGAGGTCGTCAAGGCCGCGTCCACGGCGTCTCGGCCTCGGGCCATGAGGACGCGGCCAATACGCGGTCTATTGTGGCGCGCATCGAAAGTGTGCCACTGATTGTCGAGAAACACCTCGAACCAGGCGCTGAAGTCCATCGGCGTACCGGAAAGAGGAACGCCGATGTCACCCAGATATCCGGTCGCATAGCGCGCCGGAATGTTCAGACACCGGCAAAAGGTGATGGCGAGGTGGGTGAAGTCCCGGCACACTCCGGTTCGCTCGGTGTAAACGTCGTGGGCCGTCTTGGTGGGACGGGCGAACTCGTAGCCGAAACGGACGTTTGCATGGACCCAGTCGCACACGGCCCGCACTCGGCCCCAGCCCAGCGGCGCCTTGTCGAAGAGGTCCCAGGCAATCTGAGAGAGCCGGTCCACTTCACAATAGCGGCTGGCCATCAGGTACAGCAGGGTCTCTGCCGGCAGGTCTTCGACAGCATGCTGGGCGAGTTGCGGATAGACCGGATCGGGCTGGCCTGAATCTTCGACCATCGTGTCATTCCAGAACCGCACCCGTCCCGCCGGCGCCATGACCCTCGTACAACGATTGCCGAACGTGTCGAGGAAGTCCTCGCGCCGGACCTCCGGTTCGATGCGCAGCTGATCGGGCTGCCTGAGGCTGCTCGCGCGCGATGGGTGCGTGGAGAGCAGCAGCAACATCGAGACAGGAGCCGGGGCCTCGAAAATCAATTCGTATCCAAGGCGGATCTGCATGCCGATTCCTTCTGACGTTGAGAGCGGTTGGAAGAAGTTCAAACTGTGCAAGTTTCGCGCCAAGCATTCAGTCCGCGCCGCGTCTCACAAGCGATCGTAGCGATTCAACTGGCAGCCTTGTGGCGGGCGAGTACGATGGGAGGAGACGTCAATCAGGATTTCCGAGCGCTTGGAGAACACGACCGATGACGGCCTGTCTGGGCATTGTAACGCGGCAAGGACTGGTAATGGCCTCCGATTCGCGCACCAACGCGGGATTCGATCAGGTAAACGTTTGTCGCAAGATGCACACCTTCGTCACCCCCGGTGAACGAGTCCTCGTTATCCTGACCAGCGGCAGCGTGTCCTTAACACAGTCGGTGATCACGCTCTTGCGGCGCGATTTCGAGCAGGGGCGCGGCCTGGCCGCTGCCCCCTCGTTGTATGACGCGGCGCGGGTGCTGGGCGATCAGATAAGGCGAGTCTCGGACCTCGACCGCAAGGCCCTGGAGCAGGATGAATTCAATTTCAACATCCACCTTCTGCTGGGCGGACAGGTAGGCAGAGAGACGCCGAATTTGTACCTGCTCTATCCGCAGGGGAACCCGCTCGCCGCCACGGAAGACTCGCCTTATCTACAGATCGGCGAGTGCAAATACGGCCGTCCCATCCTCGACCGTGGCGTTCGCTACGATCGAACGACCCTGGAGGAAGCCGCCAAGTACGCCCTCATTTCGATGGACTCGACGATGCGCTCGAACGTCACCGTCGGGCCGCCCATCGACCTGCTCGTCTATCGCGCCGACGAGTTGCGCATCACCCGTCACCGCCGCTTCCACGCCAAGGACTCCGACCTGCGCGAGATCCATCAGAACTGGGAACACGCCCTACGCCGGGCGGTGATGGAACTGCCGGCCATCCGCTTCGATGCGGCCAGCGAGGACGAGACGGCAGCCCCGTGAGGAACGGTTACCCTCTTTCTTGCCGCTTGCGGCTTAGCGGACTCCCCGCTAAGCCGCAAGCGGCAAGCGGCAACCCGTTTTTTCGCAACCGTTCCGAAGCGAGTCCCCCAACGCGGAAGATGCTTCCGGCCGGGTGAATCGACTACTTGCTTTGCCGAACCCAGGATAGCTGAACCCATCCTTCCTTGACATCCGCCTGCAAGGGAACCAGTACGCTCGTTTGCGGCCCCGAGAGAGTCGGCAGCGACAACGGCGACAGCGACAGCCTGTCCACGAAGAGGAGGTTGAGCGCCAGCTGCAGCGAGGTGCGGACCACAAGGGCAGGCTGCGGGACAGCGCCCGGGTGCGGAATAACCTGAACAATTCCCTGGCGGACGAGCGCGAAACTATCCCCCGTTCGTTCGATTCGGTAGGAGAACTTGACGTCTACCGGCGGATAGGACTTCTCCCCGGACTTGAACTGAGCGCCGTGGATGACGACGGTGTAGCCGCGGTCCGCCAGGGTGACTGTCACGGGCGCCTTGGAAGCAAACCCGATCGAGAAGGGCTTCACGCCCAGCCCCTCGAAGGTGCCAAGGAGCTTGGTGAAATCGGCCCGGCCGGCGTCAAGGTGGCCGCTGGGGAGCAAGGGCGAGAACCCTTCTTTCAACGCGTCCGCCAACTCCGAGAGAGAGAGAGTCTTGCCCGCGAAAGTCACCTGGATCAGTTCGTTGATGAGCGATTGGTGCAAGCCGATGCTCAGGTCGGCCTGCGCGGGGAGGGCAGGCGGCGACGAGGAGAAAGCCGGCTGACTCGGCGCGGACACCGGGACCTTTACTTCGAGATGATGGGCGGTAGTACTCCACTCGAAGGGTTCCAAAGACAGCCCAAGACTGCGAACCAGTTTCACACCGGTAACAAGGGCACGCGAGGCGCGGACCAGCGCGGGATAGGTGTCCTCATCGAGGCGCGTGGTCAGCCGGCACCGGGCCAGGTCCGAGGTAATCGCATCTCCCTGACTCTTGTCCTGACACGCCTTGGCGCGGGCGATGAGGACGGGGATTGAATGGTTGTCGCCGCGCGAGTTGGTCAGGCCCACGATCTGGCTGTCGGCGCAGGCGGCCGCGGTGGCGAACTCATGACGCAGTTCCTTGCCATTGATCGCGATTCGCTTGCGCGCTTCAAAGGGAGTGCCGGTCAAGGTGTAGACGCGAAAGTCCGAGCGATAGCCGATGGACTGCGCGTGGCTGGCTCCGGTGAAGACAAGGTCCACCACCCCATGCGAGGGGTCGGGGACCAGTTGGGCGTGGAGTTGTCCGGTCGAACGGCTGATGCCGAGGAACCAGGTCCCCAGGATGCAGTCCTCGACGGGCTGCAACTCGTCCCGGGCCTGCTGGATCGCGGCATTGACGAGCCAGTCGGAGACGCGGACGACCAGGTTAGGGGGGGCCGGCGGATCGGCAGCCGGAGACGGAGCCGCGCCGACGACCAGGGCAGCCAGAACGAGTGTCTGCAACGGGTTCATGTGGAAGCTCCTTGAACGAGCGACGGGCCCCATCTCGCACGGAGACAGGAGGTTCGTTCAAGGTAAACAAGATTGAAGGCGTTGAGAAAGAAAAGCCGAGAGATCGGGACGCTCTCTCATGCCGGACAGCCGCGCCAACGATAGATTGCGTCCCCAAGGATCGACAGGAACGATTGTCGCCTCCGGATTAACCGCGCCTTCCGGGGATTCATAGTCTAGCAGCGACAGCCGAACCCCTTGCCGGCGCGTCGGGCTGGTATTAGCACACCCGACTCCGAGGAGGACTCCCCCATGCAACGATTGGCGATTTTTACTGTTACCCTGGCCTGCCTGCTCGCCGCATCACTCTTCGCCGAGGGACCCGCTCTGAAAT
Organism: Gemmatales bacterium; assembly: GCA_038240465.1. Taxonomy (GTDB): domain Bacteria; phylum Planctomycetota; class Planctomycetia; order Gemmatales; family Gemmataceae; genus JBBRIK01. The sequence goes on along the minus strand of JBBSDR010000193.1, from coordinate 875 downwards.
ATCCAGCGACAACAAAAGGCGACACCGTCGATACTCTTCACGGCGTCAAGGTGGCCGATCCCTATCGCTGGCTCGAGGACGACGTTCGCAAATCGAAGCACGTCGCCGCCTGGGTCGAGGCGGAGAACAAGGTCACCAGCGCTTACCTTGATGCCATTCCCGCACGCAAGACGATCCACGAGCGGCTGACGGCGTTGTGGAACTTCCCGCGCTTCTCCGTGCCGTTCAAGGCCGGCACACGCTACTTCTTCTCGAAGAACGATGGCCTGCAAAACCAGGCGGTGCTGTATGTCCTCGACAAGCTCGACGGCACGCCGCGCGTGCTGATCGACCCCAACAAGCTCTCGAAAGACGGCACCATCGCCCTGGGGGAGACGTCGGTCAGCGAGGACGGCAAGTATCTCGCTTACAGCATCGCCGACGCCGGCTCCGACTGGCACACCTGGCGCGTCCTCGACGTGGAGAGCGGCAAGAACCTCGACGACGAGTTGAAGTGGATCAAGTTTACCAACGTCGCCTGGACCCTCGATCACAAGGGCTTCTTCTATGGCCGCTTCGACGAACCGCCAGCGAGCGAGAAGTTCACGGCGCTGAACCTCAATCAGAAGGTCTTCTATCACAAGGTCGGTGAGCCACAGAAGAGCGATGAACTGATCTACAAACAGCCGAAACAGCCGGAATGGGGCTTCATTCCCACAGTCACCGACGACGGCAAGTACCTCGTGCTGGCGTCGGGACGTGATTTCAAGCCGACCTTCGGCGAAGAGGAATTTGCCGAGGTGTACCGCGACATGGAGCGCGTGTACCTGATCCCGCTGGCCAAAGCCACGCCGTCCCCGCTTGCCCCCAAGAGCGATGAGGTCGGCCAGAAAGAT
>JBBSDR010000192.1:0-8574 GCA_038240465.1 Gemmatales bacterium | reverse complement strand
GTGGCGATGACGCGAGCAAGGTCCATCCTCGCCATCTACGGACGTCGAACGCAGCAGGGCGACCAGAACCGGATTCTGACAGTGCTTGAGGAGTGTCTCGACGAACTGGTGGATCGCCCACGAGTCGAGAAGGAAACGAGCAGCATCGACGAATTTGAGGAAGTTCTTCTGCGTCTCGGCACCGAGCATCGTGGCTGGCTCGAACTGATCTGGAAATCCCACTGGATCGAGCAGGAGCCAATTCTTGCCGCAGACGGTGAAATCCTCGCGGAACCACTGTTCTGGTTCAAGACTGATGAACGGGTCTGTGCTTGTTTCGGGAAGCAATCACCTGGTCAGAGTATCGTCAACAGACTAGACGATGCTGGGATTGAAGTTATTGTCCCCGACAATAACCGTGGTCTAAGTCGATAACCCACCAGACGGCGATCAGGGGGACTATTCCTCGACCCCGAAAAGGGGACAGCCCCGAATGTCATTCGGTTAAGGATTGCTTATTTCGACGAAAACCATTGTGGGGAAAGTACTTGCGCCAAAATACATGCTCAGGCGTACTATTGACCTATGTATTTTGGCGCGGAAAAAGGGTCGCACCCCGAAGCGGAGCTTGCGAAGACGCGGCAGGGGATGGCAAGATACATGAAGGAACGGGGACTGCAATAGTCGCGAACGAGGGACGAGACATGAACGCGATCCGTGGAACGTTCAAGAATGGGGAAGTCGTGCTGGACGGCCCGGCCGACTGGCCGGAAGGATGTCGGCTTCGCATCGCACCGGACCCGACGGAAGCCAGCGACAGCGATCCCCCGGAAACCCCCGAGCAAATCGAGGAGTGGCTTCGATGGTACCACGCCCTCGAACCGCTGGAGTTTACGCCGGAAGAGGAAGTCGACCTTGCCGCCTGGCGACAGAAAACGAAAGTGTACGAGATTGCCAGGTCGCAACAGCATGTGGAGGGCTTATTCCCATGAGACGCTACCTGCTGGACACTGGCATCATGGGACATTTCATCAATCGCCGTCGCGGGGTTGACGTGCGCGTTGACGACGCGCGCCGGCGCGGCGACCGAATTGTTACCTGCCTGCCGGTCGTGGGTGAATTGTTCGCGGGTGCTGAAGGCAGTCAGAGTCGGGATCGCAACTACCAACGGCTGGTCCTCGCGCTGGAGCGCATCGCCGAGTGGCCCTTCGACCGGGCGGCAGCCGAGGAGTTCGGCCGAATTGACGCGGAACTGCGCCGGCTCGGCCGGCCGATCGGAAAGGTCGATATCCAGATCGCCGCCATCGCCCTCGCGATGGGCAACACGACAGTTGTCAGTGCCGACAGCGATCTCACAGTCATCCCTGGGCTGACGGTTGAGAATTGGGCCATGCCATGACGTTGGGCGAGCGAAAGGGGGGTCAGACCCCGCGCGTCATCGGCCCCGGCGGCCCGCTGGTCACCTGCCGTTCGGGTTGCTGGTCGAGCGCCACTACAGCCGCTACGCCCCTCGTATTCACAGCTCTCCACCTGGTTCGCCTCGGCCTCTGGACATGGCACTCCCCAACGTCGGGATTGTAGAATTGGAATAGCACGAACGGAGTTGTGTCGTGACGCGCGAAAGGGGTCAACGCGCGAAAGGGGTCAGACCCCGAGGGCAGATAGAGGCAGGACACGACCGGTGAACTCGAGGCGGCGGTTCAGTCTGTGACGTTCGCCGCCTTCGCCTCTCTCCTCGGCAGAGTTGATTGCTCTTCCTGCTTCTGCCCGGACGGTTCGTCGATATCGCTCACCAGCCGGTAGATTTCCTCTCCTGTTGAGAGGCGCTCGCGACGCAACTTCGGCATCGCCGGCTCCTCCGGAAGACAGGGAGCTTCCTCACCAGTGGGATCCAGCACCGTTGTCAGACCGTGCTTTTCTTTCGCCGAGCGTAAGAAACGGAGTAATGCGCCTCCGCATAGGGAATAGGCTCGTCTGGCTGGCATGGACGGCGGTAGAAGAGGAAGCCGTCCTTCTGGATGACCAGAGGCCAGACCCGGCACAGAGAAGGACCTGGGTCATCTTAACTCCCTCCTCCCAGCATTCGGACCACCAGCAGGATTCCATGATGCTCCGCGACAACGCGGAGGATGTCGAGTTCCGGGACGTCATCCGAGGTCACTTCTACCATGAAAGGTAAATCCCCCACGTTTCACCCGTATCGTTGATAGACGATCCGGTGATACCTGTCAACGATTAGAGCATTCGGCGGATTCCCTCTTCAAATGATACCGCCTGTTCATACCCCAGTTCCTGTCGCGCGCGGGTAATGTCGCCCCGAGAGTGGCGAATATCGCCCATTCGCGCCGGACCATGCTTCGGCGTCAACTTCTTTCCCAGCAATCGATTCAGCACGTCGGTCAATTCGAGCAGGTTGACGCTCTGCCCGGTACCGATGTTGTAAACGCGGCCCGACACCGATGCCGCCGCCTCGGCTGCCTTCAGCAGCGCCTGCACCACGTCCTCGACATAAGTGAAGTCGCGCGACTGCAAGCCATCGCCAAAGATCGTTGGCGCCTGGCCCGCCCGCATCGCGGCGAGAAACAGGGCGATGACGCCGGAGTAAGGACTGTCGGCGCGCTGGCGTGGACCGAAGATGTTGAAGAAACGCAGCCGAACTGTCTCGAGTCCGCGACTGGCCGTGAACGCCTGACAATACATCTCGCCCGCCAGCTTGGCCGCCGCGTAGGTCGAGAGCGGGCAGAGCGCATCGTCCTCGCGCTGCACGTCCGCCGCCGGCACTCCGTAAGCGCTGGCACTCGCGGCATAGACGACACGGCTCACTCCATGCTTGCGCGCCGCCTCCAGTACGTTGAGCGTACCCGTGGCGCAGACCTGGTGCATGCGCAACGGCTGTTCCAGGCCGAGTTGCACCGAGGCAATCGCGGCGAGATGGAAGACGATATCGACGCCGTTCATCGCACCATCGACGCTGCCGGGATCGGTCACATCGCCAGCGACGAGTTCGGGCGTCTGACTGCCGGCGAGGTTGTCGCGCTGGCCGGTGCTGAAATCGTCGAGGACGCGAACGCGCCGGCCGGCCGCGAGCAGTCCTTCGACGAGATGCGAGCCGATGAAACCCGCGCCGCCAGTGACGAGACAGAAGGGATTGTTTGTCATTCGGCGAACAGCGCCTCAACGTAGGCTTCCGGGTCGAATGGCTCCAGGTCCTCGAGTTTCTCGCCGACACCGATGAACTTCACCGGCAAGCCGAGCTTGCGCTTGATGCCGAAGATGGCGCCGCCCTTGGCCGTGCCGTCGAGTTTCGTCAGGATGATGCCGGTGCAGTGGACCGTCTTCTTGAAGCTCTCCGCCTGCGCGATCGCGGTTTGGCCGTTGGTCGCGTCCAGCACCATCAGCACCTCGTGCGGCGCGCCCTCCATCGCCTTGCTGACGACGCGGTGAATCTTCTCCAGTTCGCGCATCAGGTGCGTCTGCGTGTGCAATCGTCCCGCTGTGTCCACGATGACTACATCGAAGCCGCGCGCCCTGGCCTTGTCGCAGGCGTCATGGGCCACCGAGGCGGGATCGGAACCCTGCTGGCTCTTGACGATCTCGCAGCCGATGCGCTCGCTCCAGATGCTAAGCTGCTCGACGGCCGCGGCGCGGAAAGTGTCACAGGCCGCGACAAGGACTTTCTTGCCCTGGTCCTTGAGCTTCTTCGCGAGCTTGGCGATTGACGTCGTCTTGCCGGAGCCGTTGACGCCGGCCACCAGGATGATCGTCGGTCCGGACGGGTTCCAGTTCAGGGCGATGTTGCCCTCGGCGACCAGTTCTTTGAGTTGCTGCTTGACGAAGACCTCGACGTCGCCGGTGATTTCCTTGTCGAGAAAAGCCTGGCGAACGCGCTCGACGATCTCGGTCGTGGCGACGGAGCCGAGGTCGGCGAGATAAAGGCGTTCCTCGAGTTTTTGCAAGAACTCGCGATCGACCCGGCCGCGCAGACGGAACAGCGACGTGATGCCGCTGAACAGATCGCGCGTCCGCGCCAGGCCCTTCTTGATCTTGTCGAATATCGCGCCGAAGACCATCGCTCGCCTCGAAGGAAAAGCCATTCGTTTTCACTCCCAGGGTATTGTAACACGGAAGCCTCGGATCGTGTGCCACTTCCGCACACTTCCCGACCGCGCGGACGAGCGCGAAGAGCGCGAAACGGCACGCAGCCCCTGCTTGCTCTTTTTTAAGTTGCGCTGTTGAACGGTTTCAGAAGAGAATAGCCACGAAAAACACGAAAAGTCACCAAAAGGCCAGGCAAGGAGAGAGTTCGTCCGTGAATTAGCGGCTGCCGATTATCCTTCCCTCTTCCTCTTCGTGACTTTTTGTGGTTTTTGTGGCCATTCTCTTCCTCAGCGCAACTTCAAAACTTGCTCTTCCCGTGGTGCAGGCGGCTCGCCTGCTCTTCTCTTGCTGAAGAACGCGAATCGGCAATCAAGGGCTGCTTGCCGTTTCGCGATCTTCGCGCTATCAGCACGGCACGAAATGTGCAGTTTTATCCTGCATACCGTTCGCTTCGAGGAGACAGCCATGAACGTCCACGATGTATCGCTATCGCTGGCCCAGGCGCTGCTGCGCTCGGAATCCAAACCGGAGTCAGAAACGCCCCCGGGCCAAAACCGTCTGTTCGAGAAACCGCCGTTCACCATCACCATCAGCCGCGAGGCGGGGGCGCGAGGCACCTCCGTTGGCGTCGAACTGGGCAAGCGCCTCGGCTGGCCGGTCTACGATCAGGAACTGATCCACAAGATCGCGGAAGAGATCGGCCGGCCGACGTTCCAGGTCCGCGGGGTCGATGAGAAGCACTTTAGCTGGCTGGAAGACACCCTGTCGGGTCTGTTCAGCGAGTATCACGTCAACCCCAGCGCTTACCTCAAGAAGCTGATCGCCACGGTGCGCGGCCTGGGAGCGATGGGCAAGTGCGTCATCGTCGGCCGCGGCTCCAGCTTCCTCCTCTTGCCGGCCTCGACTCTGCGCGTCCGCCTGATCGCCGACATGCCGGACCGCATTCAGGCCATCGGCAGGCGCGAGGGCCTCTCGGATCGCGACGCCGCGCGCTGGATCGAGAAGACGGAAGAGGACCGGACGCTCTTCCTCCAGAAGACTTTCGGCAAGGTGGTGTCCGATCCGCACAACTACGACCTGATCCTGAACATGTCGCGGCTGTCGGTCGAAGAGGCCGCCGAGGCGATCGCGCAGACGCTGCACCTGTTCGAGGCTCGCCGCGCTGCCGCTCCGAAGGCAGCCCAACCGGGCGCGGCGATGTGACCGAAACAGCGCCTGGTTGGACGAATTGCCGCGAGTGTCCCATACTTGCGTGACATCCCCCCAGGACTCACGCATGAACACCGCGCTGGCCATCCTGTTCGCCACGACACCAGCACTGGCTAACCTCGATTTCTCCGAGGGGAAGCTCACCCACTGGAACTGGAACGGCAACGGCTTCTACCTGACCCCGGCGACAGGACAAGGCCCGAGCCGGACGTTTGGCGTCTGTTCCAGCGACGCTGGCCCCCAGGGCAAGAAGGCCCTTCTGCATCGCACCTTCGTCGTGCCGCCTGGCGCCGGGACACTTCACGCCAGCGCCTTTGCCTCGGTCAGCGACGGCCGCCTTGATGTCTATGTCGAGGCGGCCGAGCGCGAGATTCTCACCCGATATGTGCGGACGGCGAAGGGCTTCGAGAAAGCGCCGCGTCTGCTCACCGCCGCGGCTGGCGGCAAGCCGCGCGAGTATGTCTGGTCCATCGCCGACCGGGCCGGCGAGACGCTGCGGATCGTGCTTGTCGATCGGTCCGACGAGCCTGGCCATCACGTCTTTTGCGGCGGCTTTCGTATCGAGCCGGTCGATCGGTTCGAGACGCGCGAATTCAGCAAGTTCATGAGCGGCCTCGTTCGCGAACACAAGTTGCCGCTGCTGTCCGAGCCGCTGAGCAGCAAGCATTTCCTGGCCCTGAGCAACACCGATGAGAAGTTCATCCAGGGCCAACTCGAACGCTGCGAGTTGATGCACCAGATGTTCGTGAACCATTTCCGGGTCAAGGGCTTCAAGTTGAAGCTCCCCGCAACGCGCTTGATGGTCGCCATCTTCTCGTCGCCGGAGGGCTTTGAGTCGTACGTCGGCCAGCCGATGCCTCCCGGAGTGACCGGGCTGTATCATCCGGCGAGCAATCGGCTCGTGGTCTACGACTTCGGCCGCAGCCGCATGCTGGTCGCGGGCAAGAATCGCGTCGAGACCCAGACAACCCGGCTGAATGCCTTCGAGCGGGCGCACCTTCTCGGCCAGGTCTATCGCGAGGCCGACGCCATTCGCACCGATACGAACATCTCGACCATCATGCACGAGGTCGCCCATCAGATGTCGTTCAACACGGGCCTGCTCAACCGCGACGGCGACCTGCCGCTGTGGCTCGTGGAGGGGATTGCGACGTACTGCGAGCCGACCGAGGGCGGCTTTTGGCGCGGGATCGGCGAGAAGAACGTCGAACGGCTGAAGCCTCTGCGGCGCATGGCCGGCGGACAGGAAGAGCCGTTGCCGTTGCGTTCCCTGGTCGAGAGCGATCAATGGCTGCACGGTCCCGGCGGCGGCCAGCGGGCGCTGCGAGGCTACTCCCAGAGCTGGGCGCTGGTCAAGATGCTGATGGAAGAACAGCCGAAAGCCCTGAAGCGCTACTGCGAACTGATCTACGCGCGGCGCACGCCGGATCATCGGCTGACCGACTTCGGCGAGGTGTTCGGCGGCGACCTGTCGAAGATCGAGAAGCGGCATCGCGACTACATCAAGCGGCTGGTGCAGGCGAACCCCTGATCTTCCCCGCTTTCCCAGGCGAGCCGAGTTGCGTAAACGGTCGGGTTGCGGGCCATCACCCGGCCGCTTACGCGGCTCGGCTCGCCAGCCATTACGCGGCTCGGTTCGCCAGAAAGCGCATCTCCGATTGAACCCCCGCGCCAATCGTGCCGATAAGTAAAAACAGAGCCTTCCTCACGACTGTTACAGTCGTTGCCCACCGCAAGAAGCGGCCCAGTGACATAACCCGGCCAGCGCCATCGTCGCAGGCCCCTAGTGGTCTATTACCCAACGGGGGAGACACATGAAAGTCGGATTCGTCAAAACCATCGCCGCCTTGCTTGTGGGGGCCGGCATCGCGTCGGCCCAGTCCCAGGGGTCTCATCCAGGGAAGATGACCCCACGCGGGACCGTCCTTCCCGCGCAGGCCGAAGACAGTCACCCGGCGATGACTGGCCAGCACCCGTACTCGGAATCGCCGGCGACAGACCCTCCCAGCGGTTTCGAGGGCGTCAACTGGAACGAAGGAGGCGCCGGCTCCTATCGCGTCTACACCGATGCCGAATACCTGCTGTGGAACATCCACAACACCTCGCTGCCGCCGCTGGCGACGAGCGTCCCGGTCGGCCTGGTCCTCGTCAACCAGAACGACCTTTTCGTCGGCCCCGGAGCTGTCGGGACCAACCCGAACCCGGTCGTCAATACCTTCTCCGTTCCGTTCTCCGTGACGAGCAACCCGACGTTCCCCAACAGCAACTCGATCGAAAACGGAGAACACAACGGCGCCCGGATCACTGTCGGCGCCTGGTTTGACGGCGAAGAGGACCTCGGCATTGAGGCCAGCGCGTTCTGGCTGGAGAAGCTGTCGAACCAGTTCCGCAACACGACGGCCAACACGCTCAACCAGTTCAACCTCCAGACCGGCCTCGCCGACCGCACCTTCTTCGTTCCGGTGGGCATGCCGCCGCAACTGAGCAGCCAGGGACTGACCGTTTTCCCGGCCCAGTCCACCTCGGAAGTGTTCGGCACCTTGGCCACGGAAATGTGGGGAGCCGAGGTGAACCTGCGCAGTTCGGGCTGTCGCGTTGGCTCGTTCACTTTCGGCGCCCTGGCCGGTGTGCGTTACCTGCACTTCGAGGACACGTTCACCCTGGCCAACAATGTCAGCGTCACCGACGCTCCGCAGTCGCCGGTGCAGGCCCCCTTCCTGCCGATCACCTTCTCGACGTTCGACCGCATCAAGACGCACAACGAGATCTTCGCCCCGCAGGTCGGCCTGGAGGCGGAAGGGAAGTGTTACGGATTCTTCGTGAGCGGCCGCGGCCAGTTCGCCATCGGACCCAACTTCCAGGAAGTGAACGTCCAGGGTAAGACCAGCGTCTCCGGCAGCGGCAACCCGCTGATGAACGCTCCGGGTGGTCTGCTGAGCGGCCCGTCCAACCAGGGCGACCATAGCCGGACGCGCATCACCGTGCTTCCCGAACTGAACGCGAAAGTGGGCTACGAGTTTGGCTCCTGGCTGCGAATCCACGCCGGCTACGATGCCATGTTCTTGAGCCATATCGCCCGTCCGGCCCAGCAGGTCGGCTTCACGACGCTGGCGACAACGGTGTCAGTCGCCGGCAGCACCAACTCGATGAACATCACCCAACCGGTCATCAATCTGCACGACGACAAGACCTGGGTCGAGGGACTCAACCTGGGTGTGGAATTCCGCTATTGAGACTCACTAACGAAAAGGCGAGCCGGGAGCGTAAGCGACCGGAGTCTTCGCAGCG
>JBBSDR010000191.1:0-8605 GCA_038240465.1 Gemmatales bacterium | reverse complement strand
GCTCGCCTTATCTGGATGACGAACCGCGCAGGCTGTCGGCAGCGCGATCCAGCGCGTTGCGGATCAGATCGTACTTCAATCCCGACGGATCGGTCCGCTGGTTGAACAGCACCGCCACATTGACGCCATCGGATCGTTGCAGCAACAGCGTCCACGTCCCCGGCAGGAGACCGAAAGCGGCATAGTTGCTCGTGCCTCCCCGACGCGGCTCGCCGTTGAGCCAGTACGCATCCATGAACTTCGTCAGGTCCGGGGCCGAACCGATCAGGCCGCCGTGTGAGTCCATCGCCTCCAGATGAAACGTTCCATCCGCCGCCGGCACCAGGCTCGTCCGTTTCATCTGAAAGACATTCAGACCTCGAAACGGCTCGGAGTAGAACGGCTCGCGCGGATTGCGCGCCCCCGGCAGCGTTCGGCCCACCTCCACGCTCGTGATGCCCAGCGGGTCCAGCAGGTCGCGGCGAATGGCGTCGATGTAACTCTTTCCCGTCACCTTCTCGATGACCCGGCCCAGGACACAGTAGCCGAAGTTGGAGTAACTGAAGCGCGAGCCGGGATCGAACTGCAACGGCTGGCCGCGCATCCAGCGGACGACGTCATCCGCCGTCGCCGGCGTATCTTTCCCAAGGGCCGTTGCGATCGCGATTGGCCGGAACATCGGATCGAACGTCGCGTCGCGGTCCCAGCCGCCCTTGTGGTCGAGCAAATGCTGAATGGTGATGTCCTTGAGACGCGGATCACTCTTCGCGCCCGGCAGCGGCTTGACGTCCAGCAGCGCGAATGCCTTGGTATCCATGCTCAGTTTGCCGTCGCGGACCAGTTTGCGGATGGCGGCGGCGGTGATCGGTTTGCCGATGCTCGCAAGCCGGAAGGGCGCGTCGGGTGCGATTGGCTTCTTGCCCTCGCGGTCGGCGAACCCATAGCCGCGCGAGAGCAGCAGCTTGCCGTCCTTCGACACGGCCAGCGTTCCGGCCGGGATGTTGCGCTCCTTCATGACGCGGAGCATCGCCTGGTCGAATGACTGCATTCCCGGCACTTCCTTGCCGGTGGTCGGCCATTCCTTGTAGAGGACGCGCGGCTTCTCGCGCATCCAGACGGCGGCATAACGCAACTCGCCTCCGGACAGGTAGCCGCTGATCGACGCCAGCCGATAGCCGGACTTCGCCAGCCGGCGATCCTGGTCGCGACATTCCTCCGGCGTCAACTCCTGGCGCGCGACCGAGGCGTGAGGATCGGCGATGAAGAGGGCCGTGAACAGTGTCCTGTTGCCGCTCGCATAACCGCTGATGGACATCGGACGATAACCCGCGCCGATCATGTCCTCGAGCGTCTTCGTCAGTTCCACGGCAGTCAGGTCGTGCCGTGCTTGATAGGCCTGTTCCTCGCCGGCCCGGAACACGACCGACAGCCGATGCGATCCCTCGGCCTCGCCGGGGACGGAGAAACCCGCGAGATGGGCAGGACGCATGCCCTTGAGCGTCTCGCTCGCGAAATTCGTCTGATACTCCCGCGCGGTCAGCGATTGCCAGCTGCTCCACAGTTCGCTGGTATCGTCCTGCATCCAGGCGGAGGCAAAGCGCGTCGTGGTGCCATCGAAGTAGCCGCGCAGGCTCAGCAGACGATAACCCTTGCCGCCCAGTTCGTTGAAGAGTTTCTGATATTGATCGGCAGTCAGGCCAATGCGAGCGTCCCAGGAACGACCGTCCTTGATGGTGGAGGCGGCGTAACGAACTGTCTTTCCGTCCCAGCAGGCATCGACGAAGCTGACGCGCTCGTCCCTGGCGAACCGCTTCACCCACGCGGAATACTCGTCAGGCGTCGCGCCGATCAGCGGCACCTCCTGGGCGCTGACCGGGGAGGACAGGACCAGGATCAACAGGAGACAGGTTCGCATGTCCAGGAACTCCAGGATCTCCTCCAGACTCTCCTCGTTCCCACGCTCCGCATCGCGCTCCTCGTTCCCACGGTCCGCGTGGGAACGGCTCTTCGACGCTCTGCGTCGCGCGAGTCCGAAGACGCTCTGGCCTGCGTCTGCACCTCAGAGGACGCAGAGCGTCGAAGAAAGCCGTTCCCACGCGGAGCGTGGGAACGAGAAGGATGGACGAGGAGGTTGGCAGTAACCGCGAGGACGGGTATGCTAACAGCCGGTGAACGGACCCCCGCTCTTTGCCGAGGCGACGTCCTCCATGCTGACTCCTTTATTCGCAATCTTCTTCGGAAGCCCTCTGACGGTGCTGCTCACCGCCGCCGGCGCCGCATCCATCCCCCTCATCATTCACCTGCTCAACCGCAAACGCTATCGTATCGTCTCCTGGGCCGCCATGCGCTTCCTGCTTGCCGCCCAGAAGAAAAATACCCGCCGGCTGCGCATCGAACACCTCCTGCTGCTGCTCATCCGTATCCTCATTGTCCTCCTCATCCTGCTCGCCATGGCCGCCGTCACCAAATGGGCCGAGGACATCTGGGCCAGGTCGCTCCCCAACGGCACCATCCTCACCACTCCCGGCGGACGCCGCGTGCATCGCATCGTCGTTCTCGACGGCTCGATGAGCATGGGCCTGAAAGTCGGCGAGACGACCTGCTTCGAGCGCGCCCGGCAACTTGCGATCCGTCTGGTCAAGGAGAGCCAACGCGGCGACGGCTTCAGCGTCATCCTGATGGCGTCGTCGCCCAGGCCAATCACCGGCAGCAGTGTTGGGCCGTCGGAGGATTCCGCGCGCGTCATCGCCGAACTGGAGTCGCTGCGCTTGCCTCATGGCAACAGCGACCTGGCCGGCACGCTTCATTCCGTCCTCGATCTGCTCAGGAAGTCGCCGGGCAAGTTTGTCGAGAAAGAGGTCTATTTCGTCTCCGACATGCAGAAGACAAGCTGGGTCCTGCCGCGCCCGGCAGACATTGCCGAGGCCGTCAAGGGTATCAGCGACAAGGCCAGGACAATCCTCCTTGATGTCGGCGTCGCCGATCCGCCGCCGAACCTCGCCGTTGTCCGACTGGGACTGTATGGCGACCGGCCCGTGGCGCTGACGGGACAGAAATCGATCGTCATGGCAACGATCCGCAACTACGGCGAGGAGACGCCGGACAAAGTGCGGATCACTCTCCAGACCGGCCGGGCCGCCGACAAGCCAGGCGACAAGCCCTTCGCTTTCAGTGAAGGGCGGACCGTCACCCGGATGGAGCGGATCGCGCGCGGCGATTACAATGTCGCCCTGGAATGCACCTTTGATGCGCCGGGCGACTGGGCCGTGCAGGTGCGCGTCGAGGGAGACGCCCTCGATCTCGACGACTCGCGCAGCATGGTCCTGCGCGTCCGCGACAGCATTCCCGTGATCCTGGTCAACGGCAAGCCCGCCGCCGATCCCTACGATCAGGCGACCGAGTATCTGTACGATGCCCTGAACCCCTTCCAGGATCAACAGCTTCATGCCGACGCGCCGGTCAGGCCGAAAAAGCTCTCGGCCACCGAGTTTGCCGACGCCGGCATCGGCGATCTCTCCGAGGCGGATTGCGTCTTTTTGTGCGATGTGCCGCGGTTCACCGTCGCGGAGGCGCGCCGGCTCGAAACCCATGTGCTGCGCGGCGGCGGTCTCGTCTTCTTCCTCGGGCCGAACGTCGATCTGGCCTCGTACAACGACGTCCTCTATCGCAATGGCCAGGGACTGCTGCCGGCGCGGCTGCTGGGCCGACAGCGAGCGCCGAAGGGCCATCATTTCCGCTTCGCGGCCGACGATCGCGAGTGGAAGCTGGCGCCACTGGCGGTCTTCGATCAGCAGGAAACCCACCGCCACAACTTGCTCGAATCGTCCTTCCAGGAGTTCATTCGTACCGAGTCGCCTTCCGCTTCCGCCGGCCACGCGCCGCGGCGTATCCTGTCCTTCCTCACCGCGCTCGACCGTTCGGACTCGGGCAAGACGGTGGAGGCGACAGCCTTTCAGAGAGAGGCCGCCTTGCTCGAATGGCAACCGGCCCTGCCGCGCGACAAGGACGGCGAAGAGAAAGCGTCGAAGGAAGCCCGTCGCCTGCGCCAGCCGGTGCCGAGCAGCCGGGGCCGCGTTGCCCTGTACACAACGACGGCCAACACCGACTGGAGCGACTGGCCGCGCAAAGGCAGTTTCATCTGGCTGCAACAGGAACTGCTCGCTTACGTCGCCTCGCCGCGCCTGCGCGGACAGTGGGCGATCGTCGGCGATACTCTGGAGCAGTACCTGCCCGGCAGCACGGGGGCCGACGAGAAGGAAGTCACGCTGATGACGCCGGACAATCGCGAGGAAAAGGTCCGGACGATCTCCCGCGACGAGACGGCCCTGTGGCGCTGGAGCGATACCGACGTCAGCGGCATCTATCGCGCCGTGATCGGTTCTCATCCGCGCGAGTATCTCAATGCCGTCAACGTGCCGGTCGCCGAACTGATGACGCAGGGCGGCGAAAGCGACCTGACCCGCACGACCGACGAGGCGTTGCACCAGCTCTATCCCGAGTGGGATTTGCAGATCGTCAAGGACCCGGGCGAGGCGACCAGGGACGGCAAGAAACTCCTCAGCGATGCAGGCGAACCCCAGGAGCCGCAACTGGGCAGCGCCATCGCCCGCTGGCTGCTGCTGCTGGCCTTTGTGCTGCTGGTCGGCGAGAGCCTGCTGGCGTGGTACTTCGGCCACTACAGCGCCATCCACGAACGCGACAGGGCGCCTGGCGGCTGGCTGACCGGCTCGGCCGCGTTCTGGTTCAAGACCGGTGTCGCAGCATCTCTCGTGCTGCTGTCTATCTTCGTCCTGGTGACCGCCGGTGTGCTGATCCATGCGGCGATCACAGGCGACTTCCTCGGCTTCCTGCCGGCGAGTTTCCGTCGCGGCGTCGAAGTGATGATGCGCGTCCCCGAGCCTGCTCCCGGCGAGGGCAGCCGTTGGAGCCTCGAGTATCGGCCCTATCTGTGGAGCGAGAGTACCGATCTCTGGCTGGTGCCGCTGATCGCAGTCGCGGTCGGCGCGATGGTCGTCTTGCTTTATCGGCGGGAAGGCCGGGTGATGGGGCCGGCCACGCCAATGACACAGGTGGCCCGGCTGATCGTCCTTTGCGGTCTGCGCATCGGCATGGTGTTGCTGATGCTTGGCGTTCTGATGCCGCAACTGCGAATGTTCTTCGAGCGGCAATCCTGGCCCGACATCGTCATCCTGATCGACGATTCGGCCAGCATGTCCGAGGTCGATCGCTATCACGATGGCAAGGTCAAGGAAGTGGCCGACCGCCTTGCCGAACTCGCCGAGTTGAGCAAGCCGCAACGGCTTCAACTGGCCCAGGCGCTGCTGACGCGCGGCGACCAGGACTGGATCACCCGCCTTTTGACCGAGCGCCAGGTGAAGGTCCACGTCTATCACTGCTCGTCTCGCGCCGCTCGTTTGGAGACAGCGACGCAGTTCGGGGAGGTCGAGAAGACGATCGAGGCCATTCGCGATCTCGAGGCCAATCCGCGCCACGATTCGAGCCAGCTCGGCGCGGCCGTGCGCCAGGTGCTGAACGACTTCCGTGGCTCCTCGCTGGCGGCGCTCATCATGCTGACCGACGGCAACACGACCGAGGGCGAGGACCTGGTGCAGGTGGCGAAGTATGCGACCCAGTTGAAGGAGCCGGTGCCGCTGTTCTTCGTCGGCATCGGCGATGCCAACGAAAGCCGCGACATCATCGTCTCGGACCTCGAAGTCGCCCGGACGATCTTCGTCAACGACAACCTGATCTTCCGTTTCAACGTCTCGGTGAAGGGTTATGGCGACCAGGTAAACAGCGTCAAGGTTCGGCTGCACGAGAAGGGCAGCGACAAGGACCTGGCGTCGCAGGTGGTGACGGCCGATCCCACCGGCAAACCCGTCAAGGTGCGGCTCGAACATCGGCCGACGACCCCGGGCGACCGCGTCTACGTTGTCGAGACCGACATCAAGCCGGACGAGGTGAACAAGAAGAACAATCAGCAGACGCGCGAGGTCTGGGTCACCGAGACGAAGACGATCAAGATCCTCTATATCGAGGGCTATGCTCGCTGGGAGTTCCGCGCTCTCAAGACGCTGCTGGAGCGCGAGAGCGACCGGATCAAGAACAACAAGACAATGGAACTGAAGTTCTGGCTGCAGGACTCGGACCCGCAATTCCGATTGCAGGATGAGAACGCCCTGGGCGACTTGCCGACCAAGGCGGAACTGTCCGGCTACGACGTTGTGCTGCTCGGCGACGTCAATCCGCTGCCGCCCGACAATCCGAACAAGATGGTGCAGTTCCTCAAGGACCTGGCCGAGTTCGTGCGCGAGAAGGGCGGCGGCCTGCTGATGATGGCGGGCGAACGCTATGCGCCGCACGCCTACAAGGATTCGCCGCTGCGCGACGTGCTGCCGATCGACATTCAGGTGGACCGCTCGCCCGAGGAGCCGGACGGCGGCCGGACGGAGAGCTACCAGCCGGAGCTAACGGCCGTGGGTCGGCTCCATCCGGTGTTCAGCTTCAACGAGAAGGACAACGAGGCGGCCTGGCACAAACTGAGGGAGATGTACTGGCACGCGGAGGGTTATCAGCCCAAGCGCGCCGCCGAGGTGCTGGCGGTGCATCCGACGAAGAAGATGGCCGGCGCCACGGGCAAGGAGAGCCGTTTGCCGCTGGTGATGCAGCACTTCGTCGGCGAGGGGCGGGCGATGTTTTACGGCTTCGGCGAGACCTGGCGCTGGCGCTTCCGCGAGGACGAGGGACGCTTCAACCAGTTCTGGATTCAGACGGTGCGCTATCTGGCCCGGACCCAGTCGAACCGCGTCGAGTTACGGCTGGATCGTCAGGGAGAGTACTTGCGCGGCGAGCCGATCAAGGTGACGGTGCGGTTCCCCGACGAGCAGAAGAAGCGTGCGCTGGACAGCGACGTGCGCGTGATCGTGCTGAACAAGGACATTCCCGAGCAGCGGACGATGACGTTGTCGCACGTCGAGGGCAGCCGGGGGTCGTTCGAGGGAGTGCTGACACAGACGCCGGTGGGCCGTTACGAGTTCTGGCTGGCGAAACCGTCGGTGAAGCCCTTGCCGCGTGCGGAGACAGAGGTGATCGCGCCGCCGGGCGAGATGCAGAAGTTGCAGATGAACCAGGTCGAGATGGAGACGGCGGCGCGTGAGACGCACGGCGGCTTCTACACGCTGGCGGACGCGGAGAAACTGCTCGAGGACTTGCCGACCGGCTCGCGTGTGACGCGGCATGCGCCGGGAGACCCGTGGACGCTGTGGAACCACGCGGGCATGCTGCTGATCGCGCTGTTGTTCCTCGGTGTGGAATGGATATTGCGCAAGCGGTATCATCTGTTGTGACCGTGAAAGACAACCAGGCCTTTGATGAATCCAGCGGAAGCCGAAAACCCCGGTACAGGAGGCGGACTTCGGTATCTCACGGAAGAGTCCTCCTCGGACATGGTCGTTCAGGAGCAGTCTCACTCCTGTCAGGTTGCCTGCGCCCGGCAACTGTTGCAAGATGCCGGGATTCATGTGTCGGAGGCGACATTATTGGTCCGGATTGGCTACACCGAAGGATGGGGTACGACTGCGCCTGGAACGGCCGCTGTGTTGGATGATCTTCATCCACGACTGGGCTATGTTGGCGGATCAGTAGATCCAGAGGCTATCAAGGTCCTGTTCCAGAGAGATCCCTGGATTGCCTCTTTGAGAACAGTTCGCGGGACCGTGCATGCGGTAATCGTCGATAACCTGGAAGGTGTCATCGTGCATGTGCGCGACCCCTGGGGCCTGACAGGCCCGGGTTCCGGCACAGGCACACGGGCGACGATCAACCTGAGTGATTTTCTGGAACACTGGCATTGGGGCGTGAACAATGCGGTTTTCCCCAATCGACGCAAATGAGGGAGGTCGGTCATGATGGGGACGGCTCTCGAGGGCAAGGTTAGGTTCGAGGCGGAAGGGCTTCACGTCTCGTGCAACACTGCCAATTCGCTGTGGATTGCCGCCAATGTCCGAGACATGGGAGAAGGAATTCGGCTCTCCGACGACGCTTGTTCTCTCCTCGAAGACGAGAACGGCTGGGTGGCCGTCTTTCCCGCTGAAGGACTGCTCACCTACGAGGTCCCGGGAACGCTTGATGACCTCGTCCCCCTCATTTTGGCTGTCTACAGCAAGTATCGAAGCGAGGGAGGCCCATTCAGAGATGTTCTGAAGTCGGTCGTGACTGATTCAGAACAGTACCTTGTTGGCCGTTCCCTGACGCGCGTTTGAGAGCGAGAATGGGCAATGCGGAGATCATGAGAACACTTGTCGGATTCGTGAAAGAGACCCAGCTTCCGATTCACCAGGCGCTTCCGGACGACTTCAGGAAGGGAGGCCGGGTGTACGCCATCGCCTTCAACATGGACTTCGAGCAACTGCGAGCCAACTATGGCGACCCGTACAACAACGCCTATCTGGAGATTCGCCGCGTTTTGCAACGGCACGGATTCACCTGGCAGCAGGGCACCGTCTACTTCGGTGGTGAGAGTGTCTCGGCCGTGACATGTGTCCTGGCCGCCATCGACCTGACGCAGAGCCTGCCCTGGTTTGCCGCTTCCGTGCGAGATATTCGCATGTTGCGGATCGAGGAACTG